>CANQCA010000023.1 GCA_947589585.1 uncultured Clostridia bacterium | reverse complement strand
CGGAAATCGGCGTCCACGACGTAGTCCTCGAGGCGCATCTTGCGGATCTCATCCTCCTTCATGGGGATGGGACGCCCCTGCGGGCCGACAAAGCCCGTGACCCCCCTCGTGTTCGTCACGAGATACCAGAGCTGGTTGGAATAGATCATCTTGATGAAGACGTAGCAGGGAAGGAGCTTGCGTTCGACGACCTTCTTCTTGCCGTTTGCCTTCTCCTCGATGGTCTGCTCCGTGGGGATCTTGACGTCGAAGATCTGGTCGCTTAAATTATTGTTTTCGATGAGCCGGAAAAGGCTCTCCTTCACCATGGCCTCGTAGCCCGAGTAGGTATGAAGGATATACCACTTCGGCTCGGTATCCGCGATCGGTACCATGCCTTATACCCCGCTGCCCCCGCTTCTCGTGAGGAGCTCCAAAAGCTCGGTGAAGCCTACGTTCACACAGGTGACGATGATGGTGAAGATGAGCACGATGACGATGACGACGCCCGTCGCCTTGAGTGCCTTGGGAATGGTCGGCCATGTGACGCGCTTGAGCTCGGAAAACGTCTCCTTGAGTCTTCTGCCCATGCGGACGAAGATATTCGGTTTCTTGTTCTTATCGGCTTTTTTATCGGTCTTCGCCGGCTTGTTCGGCGCGCCGCCCTTTTTCTCAAGCCCCTTCTCGTTCTCGTTGGACTTTGCCATAATGTTTCTCCGTTGCGCTCTTCGGGCGCCTTACTTGGATTCCTTGTGCACGGTGTGCTTCTTGCAGGTCGGGCAGTACTTCTTGAGCTCGAGACGATCGGGATCGTTGCGCTTGTTCTTGAAACTATCGTAGTTTCTGTTCTTGCACTCGGTGCACTCGAACGTGATCTTCTGCCGCGTGGATTTGACAGCCATGGTGTGAAAACTCCATACAAAAAAATTACACCCCTCAGGTGCGTATTTTGAGTTTAACACACCGCGGGGAGCTTGTCAACCGATTTTGAAGATATTTCGCAAATTTTTACAGAAAAATAAAATTGTTCTCGGTGTAGAGGATAAGCGTCATTCTGAGCGGAGGCGTAGCCGAAGTCGAAGGATCCCCACATACGAAGTCCGATTATAAGCCATCCCCCACACCGGGGGGAAGGTGGCACGGCGCTCTTGCCGTGACGGATGAGGGGCATTTTGAAACCCAACCCTCATCAGTCACCTACGGTGACAGCTTCCCCCTTCATATGGGGGAAGCCTTTCGGACTTCGTATGAGGGGATTCTCTCGGGGCGTTGCCCCTCGGAATGACAGGTTATTCCAAGCAAAACAAAATTTGTGAACCCGTTCCCGTTAAAACGCGGAGAAGCAAGCAAGACAAGGAGCGCGAGGCTTTTCGCAACCCGCGTACTTTGGCGTACGTGGGCAAGAAAAACGTAGCGCGACGATGTATTGCGCAGCTTATACGCGTTTCGCTTCTTACAAAGAAATATATTGCGTGAGAGCGGGCAGAGGGGCCTCGGTGTGATAGGAAATATAAGCGCGGAGAAGGCGGAGGGCGCGAAGATAGCCGTCGGCTTTTCCCGCGCCGCTATCAGCTTCATTCCCCGTGCCGGTCGCCCTTCCCCCATCGTCCGCCGCAACATCCTTTTGCGGTTGCGGCCTCGTATCGATCGCGGAGAGCGCCTCGCGGATGGCATAATACGTGCTCTCGCTCGCGGGTACGCCGACGGCGCAGTCCGAGCAGTTGAACGCGCCCGTCGCGAGGTCGAAGTATCTCCTTCCCGCAAGTTTTTTTCCGCAGACGGGGCAATCCCCCGCCGAGAGCGGATAGCCCGCGAGCATCACGGCCTCCGCCATGAATTTCACGAGGACGGGGTTGGGCTTTTCGGGGCAGCGTTCCATCTCCTCGAGCGCACCGACGGCGCATACGAGAAGGGGCCCCGCCGCCATATTTTCCATGGAGAAGAGGTCGCATACCTCTGTGACGCACGATGCGGCATAATAGGCCTCCACCTGCGTCCTCAGGTCGTAGAACCCTTCGTGGAGGGAGGCCTGCGTCACGGTGTAGCGTCCGCCCTTTTCGGCGAAGACATATTCCGCAAAACAAAAAGGCTGGGACGCAAACCTGAGCTTTGCGCCCGCCTTCCTGACTCCCTTCATCGCCGCGCTGATCTTTCCGCGGTCGGCGGAGAGAAGGGTCACCATCCTGTCGTTTTCCCCGTAGTCCGCTGCGCGCAGCAGCAGGGCGTCCAGTTTAAGGTCCATAAAGGGTCCCCTCATCGGCGCCCGAAATATCACTTCAGGCGTTTGTAGAGCATGTAATAGCTGAAGTTCCCCGTCTCTTCGAAGAGATCCCACGCGATATCCTTCGCGCTCTTGTTGCTCTTTTCTTCCTTCATACCCGCAGTATGCGGAAATCGGGGAGGATTATTCCTCGAAGTAGCCCAGCTCCTTCATGAGGCTGCCGCGGTCGCGCCAATCCTCGCGCACCTTTACATAGACGGTGAGGAAGACCTTCGCGCCGAGAAGCTTCTCCATGTCCTTCCTTGCGAACGAGGCGACTTCCTTGAGTGCCGCCCCCTGCTTGCCGATGAGGATGGCCTTGTGGTTCTTCTTCTCGCAGACGATATCGAGGTTTACCTCATACGTCCCGTTCTCGTGCTTTTCAAACGTATTGACGACGACGGCGACCCCGTGCGGGATCTCCTTCTCGTATTTGAGAAGGATCTTCTCGCGCATGAGCTCGGCGACCATGAATTTATCGCTCCTGTCGGAGACGATATCCTCGGGATAGAACGCTTCTCCCTCGGGCAGCATGCCTGCGATCGCCGCTTCGAGCTGTGCGATGCGCATGCCCTTCCTCGCGGACACGGGATAGACGTCCGCCGTCACGCCCGCGTCGAAGATGGCCTTCACGTCCTCGGGGATGCGCTCCTTTTGCATGATGTCGATCTTGGTATATGCGACGATCATGGGCACGCCGAGCTCCGCGTACTTTTTCATGAGCTCGGTATCCTCTTCCCTCACGCCCGCATGGCCGTCGTGGACGAAGAGGATGGCGTCGACGTCCCTTGCCGTCGTCTCCGTCGTCTTCATCATGAGCCCCGTGAGGGCGTTGCGCTGCTTATAGATGCCGGGCGTATCGGCGAAGACGATCTGATAGTTCTCCCGCGTGAGGATGCCGAGGATGCGATCCCGTGTCGTCTGCGGCTTGGGTGAGACGATGGCGACCTTTTCGCCGACGAGCACGTTGATGAGCGTGGATTTCCCCGCATTCGCCTTGCCGATGACGGCGACCGTTCCGCTTCTCATTGCTCCCTCCCGAGGTGAAGTCTTTGCATGATCTCTTCCTCTCTTTGCCGCATGATGAATTTCTCCCCTTCCTCCATGTGGTCGTAGCCGAGGCAGTGCAAAAAGCCGTGTACAATGAGGTAGCACACCTCCCGCTCGAAGGAATGGCCGTACTCTTCGGCCTGCTCCCTTGCCCGCTTTTCGCAGAGGACGACGCTGCCGAGGACCATGCGCGCGGGGCGGACTTCCCCCTCTTCCTCATAGGAAGGCTCGATGCAGTCGGCATGCTCCGCCGCCGCGATCTTTTCCCCCGCCCGAAGCTCGGCTGCGGGAAAGCTCAAAACGTCGGTGACGGCGTCCACGCCCCGCTCGCGCGCATTGAGGGTACGGATCTCCTCTTCGGAGACGAATAAAAGCTCGAGGGTGAGGGGGATATCCGCACAAACGGAGGCGGAGAGCGCCTCCTCGAGCGCCCGCTTGCCCTCGAACGCTTCGCAATCGAGATAGAGCTCAGACATCCGTCCCCTCCTTGTCCGTCTTGACTGCCTGCCTGTCGCGGTTGAAGCGGATATCGGGATATTCGACGCGGTGGTGATGTACGCCCGAGAGCGCTTCGACGAGCGTCATCTTGATGATGGTGAGTTCCTTGATGGTGATATCGCACTCATCGAACTGCTTGAGATCCATGCGTTCCTCGATGATGGAGCGGCAGAGTTTTTCCACGTTCTCGGGGGAACGGTCCATGCTCGCACGCGCCGCCGCTTCCGCCGCATCGGCGATCATGATGATGGCCGCGATCTTGGTCTGGGGGATGGGCCCGAGATAGCTGAAATCCTTGAGATCGGCATATCCCGAATAGCGCACGGCTTTATCGTAGAAGTATTTGATGGGCAGCGTCCCGTGGTGCTGGCGGGCGACGTCGGCGATCTCCTTGGGGAGATGGTTCTGGACCAGAAGGTCGTACCCGTCGCGGGCATGAGAGCGGATGATATCCGCCGAGAGCTCGGGCGTGATCTCGTTGTGTACGTTGTAATCCGTCTGATTCTCGGTGAAGCAATCGGGCTGTTTGAGCTTGCCGACGTCGTGATAGTAGGCCGCGGCACGGGCGAGCTCTGCATTTTCGCCGATCGCGACGGCACAGCTCTCGGCGAGCTGGGCGACGATGAGCGAGTGGTTGAAGGTCCCGGGGGCCTCCGCCTTGAGACGCACGAGGAGCGCGGCATTCGTGCTCGTCAGCTCGCGCAGACGGAAGGTGGTGAGACGGTTGAAGACGGCTTCGAAAAGGGGCATGAACGCGATCGCACACACCGAGGAGACGATGCAGCCCAAGACCTGAAAACCCACCGAGGATACATAATAGATCCAGTTGTATTCGGCGTTGGGGATCTGGAAGAAGAAGAGGATGAGCGCCGTCGGCACGGCGAGGAGAAAGCCCGTGAGGAGCAGCCCGATGCGGCTTTTCACCTTATTGGCGAAAAAGACGGCGATCGTGCCGCTCACAAAGCCGAGTAGCATGGTCGTATAGACGAGCTCCGCCCCTCTCTCCCCGTCGATGATGAGGGCGGGATCGTTGCCGAAGAGGTCGACGGAAAACATGAAGAATGCAAAGAGGAAGTTGAAAAAGAGCGCCTGCCGCCTGTTCTTCAAAAACAGCCACAAGAGGGCGAACATCGCATAGGGACGGGCATAGATGGAGACAAATCTTCCGAAGACATAGCAGATGACGGCGGAAAAGATAAAGACGGCGGAGAAGAGGACGACGTTGGAAAGGTCGTACAGGAATTCCCTGTCCTCAAAATAAAAGTAGAAATAGCCGATGCCGAAGAGGAAGAAGACGGATACGACGATGGAGAACACATCCGAGAAGCGGTCCCGGAAGAGCATCTTCCAGCCCGTGGGATCGTTGATGATGAACATGAGAAAGACGATGAGCAGCACCGCGAGATAGCATGCGAAAAAGACGACGGCGCTCAGAATGAGTTTGCGTCTGCTTTCCTCTTTTTTCTGCCCAAGCTCCGTGACCGATCTCCCGGCGGGCTCCGACGAACGTTTCATGATCTGTCCCCCTTCTTTTTCTTGCTCTCTTCCCGCCCCTTTTCGTTCTTTTCGTACGCCTTGACGATGCGGGAGACGAGCGGATGGCGAACAACGTCCCGCTCGCTGAGTTTGCATACGGCGATATCCTCGACGCCGTCCAGAATTTTCACGGCCTCGAGAAGTCCGCTCTTCTTGCCGTCGGGAAGGTCGGTCTGCGTGAGATCGCCCGTGACGACCATCTTGCTTCCCTCCCCGAGACGGGTCAAAAACATCTTCATCTGTTCGCGGGTGGCGTTCTGCGCCTCGTCTAAAATGACGAAGGCGTCGGAGAGCGTCCTTCCCCGCATATAGGCGAGCGGGGCGACTTCGATCGTCCCCTTCTCCATGAGTTTTGCATATGTCTCGGGCCCGAACAGCTCCTGCAAGGCGTCGTACAGGGGGCGAAGGTAGGGATCGACTTTGGTCTGCAGATCCCCGGGAAGGAAGCCAAGCTTTTCTCCCGCTTCCACGGCGGGGCGTGTGAGAATGATCCGCTCCACCTCTTTGCCCTTGTAGGCGGCGACGGCGATCGAGACGGCGAGATAGGTCTTGCCCGTTCCCGCGGGCCCCACGCCGAAGGTGATGGTGTGGCTCTTGACGGCCTCGACATATTTTTTCTGCCCGACCGTCTTGCACTTGACGGGTTTCCCTTTGGAAGTAATGGCGACGACGCCCTTCATCACGCCCTCGATCTCGGCGGCGTTTCCCTCCCGCGCGAGTTCGATGCAATAGAGAAGGCGGGACTTATCGATCTCTTCCCCCGCCTCGATGACCTTGAGAAGGCTCTCTGCGACGGCGGCGGCGATGGTTGCGTTTTCTCCCTCGAAAGCGAGCTCCGTTCCCTCGACACGGCAAGTGACCCCGAGCTCATGCGCGAGGGTATTGATATTCTCGTCGAATGTGCCGAGCACCTTTTGCAGCTTGTCCAGCGTGCCCGTATCAATGGATGCCAAATGGCGCCTCCTATGTAAGACCCGATGCCGCCGTGGAACGGGCGGTCCCGCCGATGCGGTAGCCCTTCTCCGTTCTTCGGACGGTGATATTTTGCAGCTCGCCGAAATCGAGATACGCCTGCGCGAGCGCTTCTTCTTCGGTGGCGGCGTATTCCCGCTCCGCCTCATAGCGAACGGTGATACGCGCGATGACGGTCACCTCGCGGCGTTCCTCTCCGAACAGGGAATAGTTCTCCACGACGGGCTCGCCGATGCGCACCTCGTCCCCCTCCGAAAAGAGCGCGGTCCCCCGCACGAGCGTAAGCTGTTCGAGTATCCCGCTCGCGGGGGCAAGAAGGGGCAGGCTCTTCGGCCTTTGCGTCTCTTCCCCCGTCTCCACATCGACGGTGAGAATTCCGCCTTTGAAATCGAAGGAGCAGAACTCCACGCGGGGGAGCGCTAAGATCTTCGCCGTGAGCGGGCCGCGGTCTGCGGGCAGGGAAGAGAGCGTGCCTATGCCCTCTTCGCGAAAAATGGCAAGGATCTCACGCGCATAGTATGCGCCGCTTCCCGAAAATTCCACCTTGAGGATACGGGTCTGCAGAAAGAGGATACAGCCCGAAAACACGGCTGCGCCCAATGCAAGTGCGGCGTATCTTCTCGCGGCCTCGGCAATGCGTCCGCCGCCGCGAAGTCTCACGTCTTTTATATTATAACACGCATCGCGTAAAATTGCAAAGGCTTTTTTGCGGTCTTTGCCCGCGATCGTGATACGGACGGCGGTTTTTCCCAAACTTTTTGCGGAAAGGACGGGGATGCCCGCGCGTGCGAGCTTATCGGGGACGAGGCGGGCGGAAAGGCTCTCCACCGTAAATCCGACGGAAGAAAACATCTCTAATCCTCCCTTGCGACGCAGAGGATGTTGCCGAAGACGGCGGCGTCGCCCGCATAGTATTTGCCGAGGGAGAGCCCCTCCCCCTCCACGCGTACCCCGCCCCGCCGCCCGAGAAGGACGATGCGGTCGGCGGAAAATTCCTTGATGCGCCTGACGTTCTGGAAGTACCCGCCTCTGCCGTCGACGACGGTATATTGCACGCGGCTGAGATCGCTCTCCCCGCCTAGCAGTTTGAAAATTTCCTCTTTGAGTCTCATCAAGTATGTATATGCTTCAAAAATTTCTTTTCGGCGAGCAAAAAGAAATTTTTGAGGAAATTATCGTCTGCGCATTAATGCGCTTGGTCCTCTTTGCCGTTTCATCGGGTATTAAGCGCATAAATGCGCAATTTGGGGCGCCCACGGCGGAAGTCAATTCCGCCTAAGGCAAGTGATTGGAATTGCTCCCCCACCCGTCGCCCGAGGGCGACACCCTCCCCCATGAATGGGGTAGAGCTTTCGGACTTCGTATGAGGGGATTCTCTCGCCCCCTTCGGGGGGCTCGGAATGACAGCGTAATCCCAAGCAAAACAAAATTTGTGAACCCGTTCCCGTTAAAACGCGGAGAAGCAAGCGAGACAAGAAGAAGGAGCATTTCCGCAGGGAGTGTACTTTTTCGTACACGACCAAGGAAAGCGCACCTTCGACGCAGTATCGCGCAGCTTATACGCGTTTCGCTCAGGATAAGCGAAAATTGCATAAAAAAAGACGCCCCAAAAGGCGTCTTTTTTTATGCAATTTACCTTAGAGTTCGGCGAAGTACTTGATCGTACGGACCATCTGCGAGGTATAGCTGTTCTCGTTGTCGTACCAAGCGACGACCTGCACCTGATAGGTATCGTCGTCGATCTTGGCGACCATGGTCTGCGTTGCGTCGAAGATGGAGCCGTGCGTCTCGCCGATGATATCCGAGGAGACGAGCTGTTCTTCGGTGTAGCCGAAGGAAGCGGAAGCGGCGGCCTTCATGGCGGCGTTGATGCTCTCCTTGGTCACATCCGTGCCCTTGACGACGGCGACGAGGATGGTCGTGGAGCCCGTGGGAACGGGAACGCGCTGGGCGGAGCCGATGAGCTTGCCGTTGAGGGCGGGGATGACGAGGCCGATCGCCTTGGCTGCGCCCGTCGAATTGGGAACGATGTTGACGGCGGCCGCTCTTGCACGGCGAAGGTCTCCCTTACGGTGAGGGCCGTCGAGGACCATCTGGTCGCCCGTGAAGGCGTGGACGGTCGTCATGATGCCCGAGACGATGGGATAGGTGTTGTTGAGCACATTGGCCATGGGCGCGAGGCAGTTGGTGGTGCAGCTGGCCGCGGAGATGATGGTGTCCTCTTTCGTAAGCGTCTTTTCGTTGACGCCGTAGACGATGGTGGGAAGATCGTTTCCCGCGGGGGCGGAGATGATGACCTTCTTTGCGCCCGCATCGATGTGGGCCTGCGACTTCGCCTTCGAGGTATAGAAGCCCGTGCATTCCAGAACGACGTCGACATCGAGTTCCTTCCAAGGAAGGTTGATGGCGTCCTTTTCCTTATAGATACGGATGGTGGTGCCGTCGACGGTGAGGGTGCCCTCTTCGTCGTTCGCGGAAACCTTATCCGCGAGCGCGTATCTGCCCTGCGCGCTGTCGTACTTCAGAAGATGTGCGAGCATCGTGGGGCTCGTGAGATCGTTGATCGCGACGATCTCATATCCCTTCGCTTGGAACATCTGGCGGAATGCAAGGCGGCCGATGCGCCCGAACCCGTTGATCGCAACTTTTACGTTTGCCATTGGTAGTTGACCTCCAAAATGAATTTTCGTCCCCATTATAGCATGCTTTTTTTGCCCCGTCAACGCTTTTTTTCCGAATTTTTCCAAGCGGTGACATTTTCCGGAAAAGATAAAAACGGGGCAGGCCGAAGCCTGCCCCGTATGCGTCTTCCCCATCAGGTAAGCGCAATAAAATTACGGATGTTCATGCCGGACTCGATCCGCATGCGGTAGAACCTTCCCTCGAAATCACCCGCCGTGGTGACGGTGAATTCCGCATTATAGGGATATTGATTGTTGTTGTATACCGCAATGCCGTCGAGGAGAAGCGTCTCGCCCTTATAGACCGTCTCGAGCTGGATGAAGAACCACGTCGTCGAGTTGAAGGACGTGCTCGGCGAATACACCCAGACGGTGTACTGCTCGCCGAGATCGGTGGTCTTCTCCGATTTGACCGCCTTTCCCGCCTCTGCGGCGGTATAGGTGAAGGTGTTTTCCAGCGCGTCGAGGGTGATGAGGATGCGGTAGTATTTGCTCTCGTCGAACTCCTTCGTGGTGTAGACGGCGAAAGTGCTGCCCGAGATAAATTCCGCCTTGCCCGTCGCTTTTGCGGTGAACTGCCCGCCCGCGACGTCTGCAAAGGTCCCCTCGACGGTGACGACTGCCGCGCCGCCCGCATCCTTTTCGGAGGAGAGTTTGATGCGGCTTCCGTCCGCCGCCGTACCTTCGAATTCTATCTCACGGGTGTACTGGCTGACGGTGACGGAGGTGATATTGCCCGACGCATCCCTTGTCGGCTGAAGGAAGAAGGTAGCGCCCTCGACGGGGTCGTAGCCGTCGACGGCATAGAAGAGATAACCGCCGTCCTGCTCGGTCCAATCGCCCGTGACGTTGTAGGTATTCACGATGCCGCCCTGCACGCTCGTGACGGAGAAGCGCAGCCAAAGATCCTTGAGGACACCCGCGTCGTCGTAGCCGAACACTACCGAACGCGTGGCATCGGCGGCGTCGGCGACCTGCTTGAGCGCGAGATAGGGCTCCGCCGTATAGGTGAAGGAATAGATATACTGCATGGAAGCCTCATCGAGCGTCGTCCCGATTTCTATCGTGACCCGCCAGATGGCGTTTTCCAACATGCCGATCTCCGTATCGAAGTAGAAGGCGATATCCTCCCCTTCCGCCCTGCCGCAGCCGTGCAAGACGGAGAAGGTGATCTCCTTCCCGCCGACGGAGCGGAAGGTGCCTTCCCGCATCGTAACGTTGCCCGCTTCATCCATCGTGATGCGGACGGAGCTGCCGTCCTCTGCCGTGATGAATTCGTTGAAGGCTGCGGGAGCGCTCTCCAAGGTGTACGTCCCATCCCGGGAAAGGGTGAGCGTGTAGCGCATGCCCTCGAGGGTGAAGACCGCCTTGCCCCCTTCGCAGCCGACGGGCACGGCCTTCCCGCCAAAGTGCCCGAGCATGGGGAATTGTTCCCTTAGCTCGAGGTCGAAATCGCCGTATCCCTGCGCCGAAGTATAGGTGAGAAGCGTCCCTTCACGGAAGTAGTCCGCCGCCGGCAGGGTACCGAATGCACCCGTGAGGGTGCCGTCCGAGAGCGTCGCCTGCGCGGTCACGAAGTTCCCTTCGTGCGCCTCGGCGGGATCGGTGTAGCAATAGAGCGTGAGCGTTTCGCCGTCTGAAATATATGCGCCGACATAGCGTCCGTCCGCGGTGAGGATGCCGTCGAGGTAGAGGCGGGCGAGGGTATCCTTTGCATACCATGCGCCCTTTTCGCTCCCCGCCTCGGCGATGCAGACGTTTTCGCAGAAAGTCTTCCCCCAGACCTCGGTGGCGGCGCCGACGGAGACGGAGCGGCGGCTGCCGTTGATCCAGTCGGCATGCACAAAGGCGGCCCTGAGGGCGTCGACGGATGCGAAGCGGACGGTGAAGACGATATCTCCCTTGTATGCGCCGCCCGAATAATGGATGGCAAAGACGCCGGGGCCGCCGAGCTTGGGCGCGGAGGTCTTATTCCCGAGGACGAGTTTGAAGGTCCCGAGCGGCATGAGGGATAAGGGATCGGTATAGCAGCTCTCGAAGGCGCGGTCGCCGATGAAGGTCACCTCGCCGAGCGTGACGCTTGCGAGGGAATAACAATGGGCGAAGGCCTGCGGACCGATATAGCCCGCCTTGGGGAAGTTCACCGAAGTGAGATTGTCGCAATAGAGGAAGGCCTGATCGAGGATGCGCTCCACCTGTCCGCCGCCCGTGATTGTGCCCACGGTGGAGCCGTCGAAGGCGCGCACGCCGATCTCGGTCACGCTGCCGAGATCGATGCTTGCGATCGATGCATCGATGAAGGCGCCCCTGCCGATCTTTTCGATCTTGGGGCCGAGGACGACGTTCGTCGCCTTTCCCGTATAGGCGAGCAGGACGCCGTTTTCCACGACGAAGTCCCCTTCAAAACGGCTGAAGGTGTTCTTCGTGCGGTCGACGGAGAAGTAGTAATTCCCGCTCTCCGCCTTGAGTTTGACGACATTTTCGCCGAGGATCTCGAACGTCCCCTCGGTGCGGCGGCCGAGCTTATCCACCCAGACGGCACGATCGTACCCGTCGATGGTGAGGGTGGTCCAATCGGCGTTGATAAATCTCCCCTCCCGCTTTTGCGTATAGCGGTAGAAGACGTTGTATTGGGCATACTGCCAGCTCGAGCTCTCGGTAAAGACGCTCAGCTCGAAGTTGAACTCCCCGTTCTCCACATCATAGAGAGAATCGGAAATGAAGCGGTAGATCCCCTTCGTCGGCGTCTCGAAGTAGCTCCCCTGCGCGCGGATCTCGCCCGCCTCGGGCTGTTCGGGCACCATGGCATTGGGCACATAGACGACCGCGCCGCCGTAGCCGTCGAGCTTGATGCAAAGATCGGAGACGACGAGGGCGTTTTCGGGATCGAAGGCATAGTAGAAGCCGACCTCCGCGCCCTGGATGAGGAAGGTCTTCCTTTCTTCGTCCACGCGGAAGGTGAAATCGTAGTAGCTGCCGTCTGCGCCGAGATATTCGAAGATGACGGTCTCGGCGATGACGTGGCCGTCCGCCCAGTCGAGGTCTTGCCCGCGGGAGGCTTCGCCCGTCCAGACGTTGCCGTGCGCATCGGTAAACTGCGCCGTGTGTACCCCCGTGACGACGAGGCTCTCGCCGTTCGGGCCGAGGTACTCCACTTCATCCTCTTCCCTGTAAATGCGGAAGACGGGGTAATCGGCGATGGTGTCGAGCACGAAGCAGAAGACGACGCTGTCGGGGGCGAAGGTCGGCATTCCCGCGCTGTCGCTGAAGCTCTTGCCCTCGAACTTCCACACGGTGCCGTAGTATTCTTCGCTTACCTTTGTATAGATACCGTCGAGCACGAAGGGAACGCTCGTGGCCGAACTCGTCGCACCGAACCGGGCAAAGCCGCCCTCTTCCCCGCCGAACCCGCTGAGGAGCAAATAGCAGCCGAAGGTCTCGTTGTTGCCGCCCTCATAGGTGCCGTATTCCTCTCCGAGCATATAGAAGAGGTTTTTATCCGCGAGCCCATTGGGAAGGTAGAAGCTGAAGCTCTCCCCCGTGCCCGCCTGCAGGATGAGGATGCAGTCGTTTCCGGTGTCCGCCCCCTCGATGGGAGCAGGGCCGTCGTAATCTTCCAAGGCGAACGTCCCGTCGTACTGCTTGCCGTTGAGGGCGCTGTAGAAGGTGTGGCCGTAGCCGTCCACCCTGATCGTCGCGGGCCCGCCCTCCCCGTCGAGAAGGGTCATCGCGCGGGCCGTGTCTTCGACGACGAATACGCCGATATAGTCGAAGGATCCGCCCGTGACGGCCGTGATGAGGACGTTGACGGGAGAATGCTTGAAGGGATCGGGGGCGTCATCCTTCGCCGCACCGACGAGGGTGAGCGCATAGGTGTTGCCCGAATCGGTATAGAGGCCGCTCGCGAGGATCTCGGTGATCGTCTCATCTCCGTCCGCGGTGTAGCCATAGAGCGTCCACCCGCCCGCAGCGCTCCCCTGCGGCTCGCCGTCGAGGGTGAGGATGAAGGGGCCGAACGCGGAAGTCTGCAGCTCGAAGAGGAAGTATTCCCCCGCTTCCCTGCCCACCTCGCGGAACACCTCGCTCCCGTCGGGGAAGAGAAGTGTGCGGGTCAGCAAGTCCGTGCGGAGATCGTAGAGCCGGAGAAGGCGGTAGAGCGTCTTCTCTCCGCCGACGGTGAGGGAATAGACTTCCCATTCCTTGGCATAGACGGTGCTCTTCCCCGTCTCAAGGTCGGTGAGCGTCGCAAAGCCCAGATCGCCGTAGCCGTCGAGCGCGACGGAGAGCTTCCCGTCCTCGGAAGTGAATTCCCCTTCGAGGTCGGGATCGGAGAGCGTGAACACGCCGCTCAGAATGTCGATCAGGCAGCGGAAGGTCTCGCCGTCCTCGAGGGAGACTTTGCACTCCCCGTTCGCAAGAATGGTATACGTCCCGCTCTCTTCATATGCGGGATAGCCCGCGGGATCGTACGTAAGCCGCTCGGCGCCGCCGAAGCCGTCGAGCACGAGCAGATCGTAGTCATCGATCATATCTCCCGAGAGACGGGCGTACTGCCCCGCCTCCGCGCTTTGGATACGGAAGGTCTTCCCCGCCGTATCGAGACGGAAGTAGAAATTGGCTTCATCCGAATAGAAGCGGTAGAGGCCCTCTTCCCCCGCGGGAAGGAATGCCCCGACGGCCTTGCCCTTTCCGCCCGTCACGTCGCCCGCGGTATCCTCGAACACGGCGCCGAAATAGCCGTCGACGGAGAGGGTGACCGAGGTCTGTTTCACACCGTCTTGACCGCAATAGGTATAGACGGCTTCCTCGAAGTCCTGCTTATAGGCGAAGGTGTAGCGGTCCCATGCCGAGATCCGCCCCGTCACCGTTTCCCCGCTCGTGAACATGAAAGTGAAGGTGCGCGTCGCGCCGTCGTAGCTCCCGCGCATCTCGCCGAGCCCGCTCCTCGAGAGAATGGCCCTGCCCGACTCTTCGCTCGGAAGGAAGATGATGTCGTCGCCGCCGCCGAGATCGCGATAGCCCCTGTCCCAATGCGCATAGAGGGAGAAATCGCTCTTCACGGCTGCGATCGTATCGCCCGCAAAATAGCGTTCCCCGTCGAGACCGTCGAGCGTCCAGCCTGCGAAGCGGTAATCTTCGGGCAGGACGAAGCGGGGCGTGGGGACCGGGAATGCAGCGCCGTATTGCACGGCCTCGGAAGGCATGCTCCCCTCCGCTTCCACCCCGTCGGGCAAATTCGCCCTGAAGGTGACGGCGGGCTCTATCGCCCTTAAGTAGAGCGAGAACTTCTCGTCCACGGCAAGCGAGGCGGAAGTGACCGTGCTCGCCTTGGCGGGATCCATCTGCATCCCCTCGGGGATCTTATATGTGCCGAGCACATTGAAGGGTTCATGCCAAAAAGCCTGTCCGGATATCGTCGCGGGGGCGCCGTACTGCCCCGCCTGCGCATCGAATTTGTATACTTCGAAGGTATAGGGCGCGAGGTATTTCGCCGTCAGCGTGAGCCCTTCCTCGGGCATGAGGTCGCCCTCGGCGATTTTGGCGCTCCCGTTGTACCAGCCGTCGAACGTGAGCCCCTCTTGCGAGACGGCGGGGGAAATATCCGCAAGGTAGGCGAAGAGGTCCTCGCCCGCGGAGAGGGTATACTCCGTCTTTGCGATGCTGCCGCCCGCGCCCGCATCGAGCGTGAGCACGGCTTCCTTCTCCACCCCGCACGCCCCGATGGCGGCGAGCGAGAGCGCGGCGACGCCAATGAGCGGGATGATAAATGATTTTCTTACTTTCTTCATGAAAAGCCTCCTCGATCAGTCTTTTGCATACAGCGTGCGCATTTATACAAAGAAAATGATTGTTTATACTCTTATCATACAGGAATATGAATATTCTGTCAATCAAATAGCTTCCCCCGCGAAAATTTTTTCACGGCCGCACGCCGCACGCAAGGGGAAGCCTCCCCTTTTGCGAAAAATTTTTTTATGCGGGCCTCTTTTTCTTGCATTTTTCCGCCGAAGAACGTATAATTGAGAAAAAACCCTTGGAGGAACATATATGCCCCTTGTCACTACGACGGAAATGTTCAAAAAAGCGTACGCGGGCGGTTATGCCGTCGGCGCATTCAACGTCAACAACATGGAGATGATCCAGGCCATCGTCGAAGCCGCGACGGAGTGCAACTCCCCCGTCATCTTGCAGGTCTCTGCGGGTGCGAGAAAGTATGCGAACCCCGTCTACCTTCGCCATCTCGTTGCCGCCGCCGCCGAAACGACGCACATCCCCATCGCCATGCACCTCGACCACGGCGCCGACTTCGAGATCTGCAAGGCTTCCATCGACGACGGATTCACTTCCGTCATGATCGACGCCTCTTCCAAACCTTGGGAGGAAAACATCGCCCTTACAAAGAAGGTCGTCGAATATGCCCATGACCACGGCGTGGTCGTCGAAGCCGAGCTCGGCAAGCTCGCGGGCATCGAGGACGATGTGAACGTCGCCGCAAGCGACGCCATGTTCACCTCACCCGACGAAGTGGAAGAGTTCACCGAGAGGACGGGCATCGATTCCCTCGCCATCGCCATCGGCACCTCGCACGGGGCATATAAATTCAAGCCCGGGCAGGATCCCAAACTGCGCATCGACATTCTGGAAGAAGTGGGCAGGCGCCTTCCCGGCTTCCCCATCGTTCTCCACGGCGCCTCCAGCGTCCCGCAGGACCAGGTCGCCATCGTCAACGCATTCGGCGGAAGCATGCCCAACGCCATCGGCATTCCCGAGAGCGAGCTCAGAAAGGCAGCCGCGCTCGCCGTCTGCAAGATCAATATCGATTCGGACCTTCGCGTCGCCTTCACCGCCGCCATCCGCAAGCACTTCGCCGAGCACCCCGATCATTTCGACCCGCGCCAGTATCTCACCGACGCCCGCGCGAACATGAAGGCGCTCATCAAGCACAAGATCTGCGACGTGCTCGGTTCGGAAAACAAGGCGTAAAAGCAGAATAAGTGAATTGTCAAACTAAGTGCAACAGTTTTTGAGATTCAGTTCAAACAAACTCTGTGGAGATTGGAAGAGAAGGAT
>CANQCA010000022.1 GCA_947589585.1 uncultured Clostridia bacterium | reverse complement strand
GGCTTCAACTTCCTCTTTCTGTATGCCTATTTCAAGAGCATCAGCTGGACGTATGCCGAGGCGGCGCAGATCGACGGGGCGTCGGATTTCCGCATCTTCATCCAGATCATGGTGCCCATGGCCCGCCCGGCGCTTACGGCGGTGGGGGTGCTCACATTCATGGGACTGTGGTGCGACTACCAGACTCCGTATTTCTATCTGAACAGCATGCCCACGATCGCCCTGGGGCTCAAGGATATGTCCGACCAGCTCGCTTATTCACCCAACTATCCGCTCGTTCTCGCCACTGCGATCATGGCGACCATCCCCATCCTCGTCCTGTTCTGCGCCTTCCAGAAGACGATCATGAACAACATGACGGTGGGCGGACTCAAGGGTTGACAAAAGACCGTTATCGGCAAGGAGATGTCTATGAAAAAATTCGGCTTTGCAATGGCTGCGGCCACCGTCCTTTTCTCGGCTGCGCTTTCCTTCGCGGCATGCGGTCCCGCGGGGACACTTGTAACGGAACCCAACAAGGGCATTCCGCAGGGTGTACCCTCGGACATGGGTGCCTTCGATGAGACGGTGTACTTCGAGCGGGAAGCTCCCGCCGACGTGCACATTCATTTCGATGCGGAGGACGTCCTTAAAGTTTCCTATAAATACCGCACCCTCGACGAGGATGAATACAACTTCGACGGCGAAACGCTCACCGTCGATGCCTCCGTGTTCGAAGGGGAGAGCGCGGGCGATAAGCGCCTGAGAGTTTTCGTCGATGAAAATTACGTCGAAGTCACCGTGCGCGTCATCACAAAGGTGATCTATACGGCGGAGGAGTTCGACGCCATCCGGAAGGACCTCAACGGCGTCTATGTGCTCGGCGCGGATATCGACTTCGCCGGACGTGATTTCTGGCCGATCGGCAAGGCGTATGGCAGCGTGAAATCGGGTACGTTCGAGGGCGTTCTGGACGGAAGAGGGCATTCGGTAAGCAATATAACCCTCAACTGCTATGAATATTCGGGCACGAACGGGGAGTATTCGACGGGGCCTTCCACGGGCGGACAGATCTCCAACAGCGCGAACTATAACGTGGGCATTTTTGCCACCACGGGCGGGAGCGCGCAGATCGTCGATACGGCCTTCTACAACATCACCGTCAACTGCCAGGGCCTCGGCGGTGCGATCGCGGGCTCCAACGGCGGGCTCATCAGGAATTGCCGCGTCTCCTGCACCCTTTTCAGCCGCGGAGAATGCGAAAAGGCGGCGGGCATCGCGGGCGTGAACGGCTCGGGCGATGCGGCGGGCAGGATCGAGAACTGCATCGTCGTCTACACCTATGGGAGCGGCACCCCGCGCGGCATCGCCGATTGGAACGTCGGCACCATCAAGAATTGCTATGCGGCCGCAACGGATAACTTCGTATACTATCCCGACTTCGACTATGCCATGGAAAGGCGCGACCCCGATTTCAGCTACAATACCTATCTGAACGATTCCAACTGGACGGAGTGGATCTACACCAACTATTCGCTTCCCGCATTCCCGGGCACGGTGGATACCTCGCTCTGGAAGTACTATCCGGGCGGAAAGATCATCGGCTCGGACGTCGTCAGAAAAGAATTTTTGCTCGATCCCGCCAACTTCTCCGAAGAAAACGGCTGGGACAGCGCCATCTGGAATTTCACATCGGGGCAGTTCCCGACACTCAAGGTCCAAAACTTTTAACACATGAAAAAAAGCAACTTTGAAAACGGAAGGTATGTGATAGAGGATTTTGCCGCAAAGCCTCCGTTTACAAATTTTCTGCCCGGGATCGCAGGGCTCGGGGGCCGTCCCGTCTGGGCGTTCTATGTGAGCCGCGGACAGGGCATCGCCGGCTTCGGCGTGGGGGGGAAGGACCATCCCATCATGGAATTTTTCCCCGCGGAGACCGCCTATGCCCGTGCGCCCTTGCAGGGCTTCCGCACCCTTCTGCGCATAGACGGCGTTGCCGCGGAGCCCTTCAGAGCGGGCAGCGGGGAGAAGAGTTCGATGGAGGTCTGCCGCTACGGCTTTTCCATCGAGGAACGCAGTGCGAGATACCGCTTCCGCGCGGAGTATTTCGGCGTCCCGAACAGGGACTATGCCGCGCTCGGCAGAATCATTTCTTACACCAACGAGACGGAGAAGACGCAAGAGGTCGAGATGCTCGACGGCCTCGCCCAGATGCTTCCCTACGGGATCGGCAACGGGGAGTTCAAGGAGGCGGGGAACCTGTTCAAGAGCTGGATGGTCGCCGAGGGCACGGGCGAGGGCTTTGCCTACATCCGCATGCGGGCGTCCACGGCCGACTGCGCCGAAGTGAAGGCGGTGAAGGGGGGCAACTTCTTCCTGCCCGTAGGCGGCCTCGTCGTGGTCGATCCCGATCTCGTATTCGGCAGCGACCGCACGATGGTCACCGCAGAACGCTTTTTCCAAAAGGGCATCGGCGGGCAAGATATTTCCTCGCAGCGCTGTGAGAACGAACTCTTTTGCGCATTCGCACACAGGACGCTCCGGGTCCCCCCGCACGAGACGGTGCTTCTATGCTCCCTCTACGGCTATGCGGATACCCTCGACAAGGTGCGTAATCTCAAGAAAAACCTCACCGTCGAAGAGGTCCTCTGCATGCGGCAGGAAGCCATCGGGATCGTCGAGGATATCGCCGCCAAAGTGGAAACGCACACGGCCTATCCCGTCTTCGACGCCTATATCAAGCAGTGCTATTTCGATAACGTACTGCGCGGCGGGCTTCCCGTGGAGGTGGGAAAAAGGCCCGTCTATGTCTATTCCCGCAAGCACGGTGATCCCGAGCGCGACTACAACTGCTTTTCCATTGCCCCGACCCCCTATAGTTCGGGCAGGGGAAACTTCCGCGACGTGGTGCAGAACCGCCGAAGCGACGTGCTCATCACCCCTTCCTGCGGCGATCTCAATATCAGATATTTCTTCTCCCTGTTGCAGGCGGACGGCTACGATCCGCTCTCGGTGGGGGAGATCCGCTATACATGCAGTGATGTTCCCGCAAAATACAGCGAATATTCCGCATTTTTGCAGGGGAAATTCACCGTCGGCGAGGCGGCCGAAAGGCTAGGCATCGGAAAAGAAGCGCTCGGCGAGCTGATCGCAGGTTGCCAGCCCTCCTTCGAGGCAGACTTTGCCGAAGGGTATTGGACGGATCATTTCGTCTACCTTGTCGATCTTCTCTTATCCTACCTTGCCGTCTTCCCCGAGCGCGAGCGGGAGATCCTCTTTGAGACCCCCCTGCGCTACTTTGTATCGGAAGCGCGCCTTCTGCCCTATCAGAAGCGGGCCATTCTCACCCCCCGCGGCAGAGTTTGCAGGGCAAACGCCCTCGAAAAGACGGGGAAGAAGGGCTGGCTCAAGGCGGGGGAGGAGGACTTCGAGACCTGCCTTGCAGCAAAGCTTCTCTTCCTTGCCCTCATCAAGACGGCGACGCTCGACCCCATGGGCTGCGGCATCGACATGGAGGCGGGCAAACCCGGCTGGTGCGATGCGGCAAACGGGCTCCCGTCCCTCTTCGGCAGCAACGTTGCCGACGGGCTCGAGCTTTTACGCCTTATCCGCATCCTCAGGACCCTTACATGGGGGAAGGAGGACGAGGTGGAATGGGCGGCGGAGCAGGATATCCTCTTCCATAAGGTATTGAACCTTTTGCGGGAGAATATCGACCCGCAGGAATTCTATCTCAAGGCCAACGCCGTCAAGGATACATATCTGAAAAGCGCCTATGCGGGCTTCGGCACGGAAAGGGTGAAGGTCGCAAAGTGCGAGGCGGAGGAATTTTACGGCCTCGCGGAGAGAAAGCTGCTTTGCGGCATGGAGAGGGCGAGAGCGCTCGGCGGCGGCCGTATGCCCACCTATCTCGTCTTCGATGTGACGAAGTTCGAGCGGGCGGGGGAGGATATCGTTCCCACGCAATTTGTTCCGCGCGCCCTGCCGCACTTCGCGGAAGGGGTGGCAAAGAGCCTTGCACTCGGCGACGCGGACGAATATTTCAAGGCCAAAAATTCTCCGCTCTATGATCGGGAGTTCGGCTTCTTCCTCACTTCGGAGCCCTTGGACAGAGAGTCGATCGCCATCGGGCGCATCCGCTCCTTCCCCAAGGGGTGGCTCGAGCGGGAATCCTGCTTTCTGCACATGCAATATAAGGTGCTCCTTTCCATGCTCAAATGCGGGCTGTATGAGGAGTTTTACGAGGAGATCAAGACGGGCCTCGTGCCCTTCATGGATCCCGAGAAATACGGGCGCAGCATCTTGGAGAACAGCTCCTTCATCGTCCCCTCCGGCCACAGCGACGAGAAAAAACGCGGCAAGGGCTATCAGGCGCGGCTCACAGGCGCGAACGCCGAGGCGATCTCCATGTGGCTCTGCATCATGGGCGCGGAGAGGCCGTTCATCCTCGAAGGGGGCGTTTTGAAGCTCCACCTTGAGCCCAGACTACATAGAGACTTTTTCGATGAAAACGGGCGGGTGAGCTTCACCCTCCTCGGCAAGATAAAGATCGAATACGTCAACCAAACGGGCAAGAATACATGGGACGGCGTGAAGGTCACATCCTACCGTTTGCAAGGCGAAGACGTCATTGAAACAAAAGAAGTCGCGGGCGAGCTCGCCGAGAAGGTCCGCGGCGGCAAGTATCAAAAAATCGAGGTATATCTCGGATGAGCGGTATTCATTTCCCCAAAAATTTCATCCTCGGCGCCGCGACGGCGGCCTATCAGATCGAGGGCGGCAGATACGAAGGCGGCAAGACGGAGAGCATATGGGATAAGTTCTGCGAGATCCCGGGCAAGATCGACCGCGGTGAAACGGGCGAAGTCGCCTGCGACCATTATCATCGTTTCCGCGAAGATGTCGCGCTCATGAAGCGCATGCACCTCGAGGCATACCGCTTTTCCGTCTCTTGGTCGAGAATTCTCAAGGATGGCGACGGCGAGGTGAACGAGGAGGGCATCGCCTTCTATTCCGCCCTCATCGACGAGCTTTTATCCGCGGGCATAGAGCCCGTTCTCACCCTCTATCACTGGGATCTCCCGCAGCATCTGCAGGAGATGGGCGGCTGGCTCAACCCCGAGAGCATTTCTTGGTATCTCCGCTATGCGGGCGTCCTCTTCGACGCATTCGGGGGAAGGGTCAAACGCTGGATCACCTTCAACGAGCCCTTCGTCTTCACCGATTTCGGCTATGTGACGGGTTCCTTCCCTCCGGGGATCAAGGGGGACTATCGGAGCAAACACATCGCCGCGCACAATGTTTTGAAGGCGCACGGCATGGCGGTGCGGCTGTTCCGCGAGAAGAAGATCGCGGGCGAGATCGGCATCACGCTCGACTATGCCTACAACTGCCCTATCGATAACTCCCCCGAGAATGTGCAGGCGGCGGAGCTTGCCAACGAGTTCTGGGCGGGGTGGTTCTATGAACCCATCGTGTTCGGGCACTATCCCGAACGTGCTTTGAAATATTTCCAAGCCCACGGCGTTGCACCCGAGATAAAAGAGGGCGACATGCAGCTCATCGCCGAGCCCATCGACTTTCTCGGGATCAATCACTATTTTTGCAACTATGTGGAAGCGGATAAAAATAACACCCGCGAGGGCACCCGCCTCGTCTATCCGCCGAGAAATCATAACGACATGGGTTGGGCGATCACCGAGGACGGCTTCAAAGTCTTTCTCGATTATCTGAAAAAGACGCTCAAAGTTCCGCTTTACATCACGGAAAACGGCATCTCGCTCAACGACATTATAAATCTCCATGGCGAAGTGCTCGACTTCGACAGGATCGACTATCTCGAGAGGTATCTCTCCGTCCTTGCGGAGGCGATAGAAGGGGGCCTGGATTGCCGCGGCTACTTCTATTGGAGCCTCATGGACAACATGGAGTGGGCGGCGGGCTATAAGCCCCGCTTCGGGCTCATCTACGTCGACTATGCCACGCAAAAGCGCCTCATCAAGCGCAGCGGTATGTGGTACAGAGATCTCATCGACGAAAAGAACAGATAACAACGGATCGAAAATCGGCTTCGGCCGATCGATATATGAAAATTTATCGGGAGGTTTTTTATGAAGAAGGTAAGCATCTTGCTGCTCGCGGTCGTCTCCGCGATCTCTCTGTGCTTCGGGCTTGCCGCATGCGGGGGAGACAAAGAGGAAAAGAAGCCGCTTGCCACACCTGCGAACGTCAAAGTCGAGGCAGACACGCTGAGCTGGGGCGCAGTCGAAGGCGCAAGCGCGGGCTACACCGTCAAGATCAACGCGGACGAAACGACCAAGGTCACGGCGGCGTCGCTCGATCTTACGACTGTCACGGCGAAACTTGCAGAGGGCGCGAACACCCTCTCCGTCAAGGCCAACGCAACGGACAAATCGCTCGAGAGCGCCTATTCCGTCACCGTCACCTACACCTATACCCCCGCGGGCGGCACGGAGAAGCCCGATGAGCCCGGTCCCGACGAAAAGCAGCCCCTTGCGGCTCCCACCGGATTGAAGGTGGAGGGCGGCACGCTTACGTGGACGGCCGTCGAAGGCGCAACGGCAGGCTACACCGTCAAGATCAACGCGGACGAGATGACCAAGGTCACGGCGGGCACTTCGCTGGATCTTACCACCGTCACCGCAAAACTTGTCTCGGGCGAGAATACCCTTTCCGTCAAAGCCAACGCGACGGATAAAGCGCTCGAGAGCGCCTATTCCGCTACGGTCAAATACACGTATACACCCGATGCCCCGCATGAGCATCAGCTCACGGCTCATCCCGCAAAGGATGCTACCTGCACCGAGGCGGGCAACGAGGCCTATTGGACGTGCTCGGGCTGTCTGAAGACCTTCAAGGATGCAAACGGCGATGAGGAGTTCGAGGCAAATGCCTGGGTGAAGAATGCCCTCGGCCACAGCATGGAAAATAAGGTGGAAGCAAAGCAAGCCACTTGCGATACGGACGGCAACGAAGAATACTTCTACTGCACGCGTTGCGAGAAATATTTCAAAGACGCAAATGGCAGCGAGGAATACCCGAACGGCATGCCCACCATTGCAAAGCTCGGCCATAAGAGCGCCACGAAGACGGATGCCAAGGAAGCGACCGTCGGCGAAGCGGGCAACCCTGCATATTGGTATTGCGAAGATTGCGGCACCTATTTCGCGGATAACGAGGGCGTTCGCGGCGAAAAGCTCGAGCCGAACGCAGCTCCCACCATTCCCGCGATCGAGATCGAGAAGACGGAAATCTACACGACGTATATCGGCGGCGCGGGCAGCAAAGAGTTCTACATTTTCGGCAAGTTCACGGATACAGAAGGCAAGGTTTGGCAGCTCGAAAAAGACAAACTTCTCCTCACCCTCACCGTGGATGGGACAGACATGACGGAGGACGCCGTCGTCTCCTACGGCAGCGACGACGCATGCGTCATCAAGCTCACACTGACGAGCCAGCCTGCTCTGGAAACCGCCACGGCGATCACCTATAAGCTCTTTGGGCAGACCGCGGAGACGACGGTCAACCTCAAAGCGAACAGTGCAAACTTCTGGTTTGGCGATGATGGCGTGAAAGAAAACAGGGCGTATAGCGAAAACGGCGAAGTGAAGGGCAACAACGCAGGCAATACCGAAGGCTTCACGGCCTATTTCGACGTATATGAAGACGGCGATGTGAAGTTTGAAGATTTCGGCAATAAAGCGGTCACTTTAGCGGGCATGCCCCTCGTGGCGAAGGTCCCCAAGAACGAAGTTTCCACCTTGGATGAGTTCGAAGCTTATCTTGCGGGAAAGGGCATCCGCGGCGAACACTCCGTCGTCATCGTCGGCTATCAGGCCAAAGAGGAAGGGAGCGAGATCATCTATACGTCTATCAACAGTGCAAGTGTCTCCGATGTTTTAGAGCTCAACCTCACCGAAGACGCTCTCAAGACCCGTCTTGTGCAGCCTACGACAGGTGTGGTCGTCCACAGCGACGGTTCGGTGCTTGTCACCATGCCCGATGGCTATCTCACATCGCTTACAGAGCTCTTCAAATTGCAAGAAGCCATTACAAGGGAGACCCTCAACACCTATGTGCGTTTGCATATCGCAGTGACATATAACGGCGAAACGGGGGATTTCTATTCGGATATTTCGAATGGCGGAGATATTACCGTTACCTCGCAGGCCATGATCGAAGGCATCTACGGCCTCTTCGAACAAAAAGGCCCCGCAAAATATCAGATCGCGATCAGCCTTGCGCTCGTTGAAAACAGCGAGTATGCCGCTACTTTGCGCGATTCCATGCCGCGGGTCTGCGATCTTGAATTCACCGAGGAATCCTTCAAGCTCGGCTTCTACGGCACATGGGCTCTCAAAGACGGCGACAACGAACGTATCAAATATTCATGGGAAGAACTTGATAACCCGAACGTCGGCTCCGTCGTGATCAAGATCTACGATACCAACGGCAAGGAAGAGGGCTACGATTATACGAAGGATACTCCCTTCGTCGTTTATACGATCAACAGCAGAACCTTTGTCAATTGGGAAACGGCGGCGGAACAAAACCCCGCGCTCAACGATTTCATCAAGGCGGCATGGATCCAATATCTCAAAGACAACAAGGTCGAGAAGGATAACATCACCTACACCTATACCTTCGCATTCGCAATGCAGCGTTTGGCTTCGGAAAAGGCCAAAGAAATGGGCTTCATCGATTCCCCGCTCAGCTTTGCGATGAAGGATGAAAAGCTCGATACCAAGACGTTCACTTGGGAAGAAAAGGATATTGTTGCTCCGAGCGATGCACAGTTCGGCTATGCGCAAAAGGATGCGCTCACGTTCCTGCGCAGAGCAAATGCAGACGGCTCTGTCTTCACCGCGGATAAGGCGCAGTATGTGGAGATTCAATTCAAGACTGCGGGCGGCAAGACGGGTACGGCATACATCTATGCGGTGGAAGAGACGAACGACGAAGGCGAGAATGTCCTCAATGCTTATCTCTGCAAGACGCAAGACGCCAAGGAAGAAGGCAGACTTTCTCTTGCGGCGGTAGGCGATAGCTGGAAGGACCGTGCAAGCCTTGAGAATTGGGTCAACACGGCTTTCAACTGGACGGAAGATGACAAGTTCGACGTCACAACGGGAAGCGTTAAAACACGGATCGTCATCAGCGAAGAGAGCCCTTACCTCTTCGACGGCGAGTGGTCGAAGGAAGTCACTTACCAAAACGATTGCACCCAGAAGGAAGATTGGGAGAAGGTCCCCGCACCCGCACCCGAAGAGGGGACGGATAACGCATAACAAAAACGATCGATGTGCCTCCCTCTTTTCGAAGAGGGGGGCATGCCGATAAAAAATGACAGATATATGATAAGGGGGAAAGTTATGAAAAAACTTTGTATGGCCTTACTTACGGTCGTCTCGGCGGTCCTTCTCTGCTTCGGCATCGCCGCATGCGATCTTTGGGCGGATTACGAACCGCTCGCCGTGCCGCAAAATGTCAAGATCGAAGGGGACGTTCTGAGCTGGAACGCCGTCGATCGCGCCTCGGCCGGCTACACCGTGAAGATCAACGACGATGAGACGACGAAGGCCACGGGCACTTCGCTCGATCTTACCACCGTCACGCAGCTTCTCCACGAGGGGGCGAATACCCTTTCCGTCAAGGCGAATGCGACGTTCAAGGCGCCCGAGAGCGCTTATTCCGCGGGCATCACCTATACATACACACCCGCCGAAGAGAATCCCGAAGAGAAGCCCGGCGAGGAAAAACCCGGCGAAGAGAAACCCGGCGAAGAGAAGCCCGGCGAGCACACCCACGAGCTCACGCTTCATCCCGCAAAGGATGCGACCTGCACCGAGGCGGGCAACACCGCATATTGGTCGTGCGAGGGGTGCGAAAAGTTCTTCTCCGACGACAAGGGCGAGCATGAGGCCGCAAAGGATAGTTGGGTGCTTTCCCCCAAAGGGCACGACTACGGCGAACCCGAATGGACGTGGGCGGAGGACTTCTCCACGGCCACGGCGAAGTTCACCTGCAAAAACGCCGAAACCCACGTCGAGAGCGTAGAGGCCACCGTCACGCATGAGACGACGACCCCCGCCACCTGCGAGGGGAAGGGCACCGAGACTTACACGGCGAGAGTCACCTTCGGCGAGGAGCAATATTCCGACGAGGAGACGGCGGATATTCCCGCCAAGGGGCACGACTACGGCGAACCCGAATGGGAATGGGCAGAGGATTTCTCCACGGCCACGGCGAAGTTTACCTGCAAAAACGACGAAACCCACGTTGAGAGCGTAGAGGCCACCGTCACGCAAACTGCCCAAAAGACGCAGTGTACGGAAGAGACCGTGTATACTGCGACGGTCACCTTCGAAGAGAAGGAGTATCACAAGGAACAGACGAAGATCACGCAGGGGCAGCACACCCTCGGCGCATGGCAGGTAGAAGTTCCCGCCACCTGCATTGCGCAGGGCACCAAGGGGCACTACTACTGCTCTGTCTGCGAGAAATATTTCGATGAAGACGGGGCGACCGAGATCACCGAGCTCACCATCCCCGTTGACGAAGATGCACACGATTTGAGGGAACACGCTAAGCAGGAGCCCACCTGTGCTGAGGAAGGCAACGAGAAATACTATCTCTGCGAGCTTTGCCATAAATATTTCAAGGATGAAGAAGGCCACGACGAATTTGCCGAGAACGAATGGAAGCTTTCCGCCACGGGGCATAGCTACAACTCCCTCACATGGGCATGGACGCCGAGCGGAGAAGGCTTTGCCGCAAAGGCGACCTTCAAGTGCGGCAAGTGCGGCGACGAACAGACGGTAGATGCAAGCGTCGTGAAGACGGAAACGCCCGCCACCTGCACCGATGACGGCGATACCACCTACACGGCGACAGCCACTTTCAAAGAAGAGACCTATACCTCCGCTAAGTCCATCCTTATCCCCGCCAAGGGCCATAACTACGGCGAGCCCGAATGGACTTGGACGCCGACCGAAGACGGCTTCACCGCCACGGCGACCTTCACCTGCCAAAACGATGCACAGCACACCCGCACGGAGACCGCGCAGGTAACGCTCACCAAGACGGTCGACGCCACCTGCGCTCAAGCAGGCTCCAAGACATACACGGCGTCTGTCACCGTCGAATTTAGCGCTGAGAAATACACGGAAAAGAAGGAAGTGGAGATTCCCGCCACAGGGCAGCACACCTATGCGCAAACATGGACGACGGGGGACGGGAAGCATTGGCACGAATGCACCGTCTGCGGTCAGCCCGATAACAAAGTCGATCATTCTTACAACACGCAAAAACAGAATGAGGATAACCACTGGATGGAATGCGAA
Source organism: uncultured Clostridia bacterium (assembly GCA_947589585.1). GTDB lineage: Bacteria > Bacillota > Clostridia > Christensenellales > Borkfalkiaceae > Gallimonas. Next base: position 4,811 of record CANQCA010000022.1, on the reverse strand, counting down.
TGCGGCGATAGAACCGGCGAGACGGCGCACACATATACCATTCCGCAGAAGGACGACCACGACCATTGGAACGAATGCACCTGTGGCGCGATCGATGAAAAAATAACGCATACATTTAATATTCTTAAGCACAATGCGCAACACCACTGGTACGAATGTGACTGCGGCGCAAAGGGCGAAGAGAGCGAGCACACTTCCACGAAGGGCTATGTTCAGGGCGAGGACGACCACTACAAGGTCTGCGATACCTGCGATGCGCACTTCGAAGTAGGTACTCATAACAGCAATGGCATCATTGACGTTGTGGAGGCGACTTGCACCACGCCCGGCAAGCAAGCCGGAAAGAAGTGCTCGGTCTGCGATAAGGTTATGCAAGAGGGCGCAGAAATTCAACCGCTCAACCATAAGGACGCCAAACTCACCCCTGCAAAGGCGGCGGGCGTTGGCGTGGAAGGGAACGACGCTTATTGGTATTGCAGCGACTGCAAGACCTATTTCGAAGATAACGACGGCGTCCGCGGCGACAAGCTCGAACCCAACGTAGTTCCCACCATTCCCGCCGTTGTGATCACGCAAATCGAAAAATACGAGACCTATATTGCAAACGACAGTAGAGGGAAAGATAACAAGAACGAAAAAGAACAAAGCATTTACTACATTTTCCGCACTTTCCGTGACGAAAACGGGACTGCTTGGACAATTCCCGAGGAAATGCTGATTGAAACGCTCAAGGTCGATAACGTAGACGCAAGTGACAGCGTTTCGGTGACTATTCGAGACGATAAGCAATATGTGTTTGCTGTCCCTATCGATAAATCTTCTGATACGGGAAGAACGATTACCTATCGTTTGTATGGGGAAGAGGAAGACACGGAAGTAAAAGTCATTTATAAGTTTGGCAATTTCTGGTTCGATGGTAATGGGACGCAGACATATAGAGCTTACGGGCAAGACGGCCAAGTTAAAGGAACTGCTTCCGGAGATGCCAATGGGAATCCGGCTCTCTTCGATATCTATGCCGCGGAAGATGTCTTTATTGATGATTTTGACAACGGTATTGTGGAACTGAAAGGCATGCCTCTTATAAGTGGTGTCAAGAAAGAAGATGTTCCCACGAAGGCAGAGCTCGCTGCATATCTGACGAAGGGAAATGTATTTAAGAAAAATGGAGACGAGCTCTCTGTCGTAATCATCGGTTATCACCGCTGGGAAGACGAAGAAAGCCGAGCGACCATCTATACCCGTGTCAACAGCGCAGGTGTCTCGGATGTCTTCGAAATCAACGCTGAGGATAGAAAGCTCAAATGCGATCCCAAGAGCGGTGAGACGCCCTGGAGCCTCAGTGAGAGTAAAGACGGCAATATTACATACAACTCCGATGTTCTCAGTGCAAATAAAAATGCGCAAGAAGGCGTTTATATCTATATCTATAATGCCAACGGCATTGAAGATGTACAGGATTATGATTTCTCGAATGAAACGCCCTATGCAAGCTATGAGATAACAAGCACAGCTGCGATTTCTCAAAAAACTCTTGACAGATTGCTCGATGAGGTATGGCTTGAATATGCCAAATCTCAAAAAGACGGAAAACTTGTCACGAAGTATAATTTCGTCTTTGCAATGCGCGCCGAGCCTATCGAGAGGGCAAAGGCGAATGGGTGCTTGCCGTCCGATCTTGTCTATGCAGAGAAAGGCGGAGAGCGCGATGTGCGGGAATACGATCTCGCTTTCCAAATCGACAATGGCAGCGTCGTTGACGACGGCATTTGGAGTAATGGCTCTCACAACTTCACACTCATCACGGATGCACAAATCGATGGTTGGCTCGAAAAATTCAAAGAGCAGTTGACAACGCTCGGATTGCAAGATGTATATAGCATAACCAAGGAAAATGTTACCGACTACTTCGAGATCGAAATCTCCACCAAGGAAAAGACGGAAGAGGGTTACACGCCTCTCGGCTATTCCTTCTCCATTCGCGCTCCGTTTAAGGTCCAAGGTTACAGTTTCGACGCTTTTGTCGCAGCAATGGCAAAGGATTACTTCACCGAATATCCGGATGCCGACAAAGAAGGCGAGGGCATTCCGTTCAAGTTTGAGTTGTATTTGAGCATCGTACTCAAAGAGAAAATCGGGGAAGATGCCAATAAGTTGTTGCCATACTTCCGTGCTTCTGAAAAGAAGCTCGCACAAAAAACAAATGGCGGATTAGATTTCCAGAGCCATACCTTCACCAAGGATGAAGTAACCGCGACAAACGAAGCGCAAGTGAACTTTACATCCAATGGGTATTTTGAGTTCTTGCGTAAAGACAATAACACCCGTAACGGTTGGGTATTCACCGAAATGAATGCGGCATATGTAGAGCTCAAATTTACGGATGGAAATAATATTTACACTGCATACATCTTTGCGGATGCAGGAGAGAATGGTATCATTGACGGCACGGATGAGCTCTATCTGTATTCCTCAAAGGAAAAAGGCGGTGAATCGCAAGGCATTGCTTCCGTTTCAAACGGCTATATCACCACAAGCGACTTTAATATGTGGGCAAAAGGCGCTTATAGTCTTGATGAAAGCTTCGACGTATCAAAGGGATGGAGCTTGCAGACGCGCGTCATCGTCGATGAAAGTAGCAACTGGCTGTTCGATGGTGATTGGTCCGCAGAAGTAAAATATCAAGCATAAAGAATCATTCAGATCAGGCCCCTGTGCCTGTGCGCAGGCACAGGGGTTTCAAATTCTAAAGGTAAGGAGCAGGTATGAAAGAAAAGTTTATCGCATGTATTCTGGCTTTGGCGATGGGGGGTTCCCTCTGTCTTTCTGCCTGCGCGCTCGCAAAACCCACCAACCCCTCCACCCCGCCCGAGATTTCTACGGATGGGGGAAATGGGGAAGGACAAACGGACGATAAGGAAAAGGATCCCCCCAAGACCGACGAGGACGACACCAAACCCGATGACACGAAGCCCGATGACACCAAGCCCGATGACACCAAGCCCGACGAGGGCGACAAGGATCCCACCCCCGAAGAGCAGAACGGCATCGTCATCACCGCAAACGAGGCCACCATGTCCGCGGGGAAGTACTTCGATCCCTTCAAAGGGGTCACCGCCCGCGATAAAAACGGAATCGATATCACGGCGGGCATGACCGTCTCGGGCGATGTGAATACGTCCAAGGAAGGGGAGTACTTCCTCAAATACACGGCGACGGACGGGGAAGGGCATAAGGGCGTCAAGACGAGAAAGATCACCGTCACAAAGAACGAGGAGCTCGGCAAGACTGCGCCCGTGTTCATCTACACTTCCGACGAGCCATACAACATTGCGCGGGGGTGCTACGCTGTAGCGAGTTCGGTGCATGACAGCGGTTCCGCCGCCGAAAAAGCAGTGGACGGCAAGGATAATACCCGCTGGGAGAGCGTCCACGGCGTCGACAGCGTGGACTTCACCGTCGATCTGGGGGCGATCTTGCCCCTTGAAAGCCTTGTCATCGTGTGGGAAAATGCCTATGCGACCCGCTTCGATCTCTCTGTATCGGACGACGGCGAGGGATTTCAACCCGTCGCCCATGCGCAGAATTTCGGCAAGGGCGGCGAGCGTACATATCAAACGCAGCTTAGCGGAAGGGCGGCGCGCTATGTCCGCTTGCATTGCGCCGAGCGCGCTACGGGCTACGGCTATTCCATCTATGAATTTCAAGTGTTCGGCAAGCGCGGCACCGTCATTCCCATGGAGAAATATCCCATCCTCTTGGATGCGGAAAATTCCTCCTCGCCCGATTGGAAAATTTCCGACGAGCAGTGGCTTATCGCGGACATGGATGCCACGAAAACCGTCGACCGTGTGGAAATTTCGTGGAAGGATGGGCTCTCGCCCGCCGAGCAAGACTTTGAAATTTCGACGGACGGAATGGAATATACGCCCGTCCAATGCGATGGCGGCGGATACATTATAGAAAATAATGTGCGTACGAGCAAGGCGGCGCGGTATTTCCGCATCAACATGCACAGCCGCCGCTTCTATATGAACGCCTACCGCATCACGCAGCTCACCTTGTACAGCGGCGGGCAGCGCTTGGACGGGGTAAAACTTTCGGCTTCCACGGCGGGAAGCGGCCATCCCGCCTCGGACGCGCTCGAAAACTACGCGACCTATTGGGAGAGCGCACACGACGCTTCCCCGCAGACCGTCGATCTCGGAAAAATTTCCCCCGTGGGCAGGGTGGATCTCTTCTGGAGAGGGGACGACGGCAGGAAGGGCAAGTATTACGACTTGCAAATAAGCACCGACGGAGAAAACTTTACGACCGTCTTCCGCCAGACACACGGCGGCACCGAGGAGCAGAGCGTGTATGTGTTCGAAAACGCACGCTATCTGCGCATTCTCGACTACCAAAGTACAGACAAGACCCGCTTCATGCTCGAGGGCATCAAGGTTCATTCGCAGTATCCCAACGAGCAGAAGGTGGATTACGATACAGACATTGCATTTCCCGCCTATGAAGAAGTTAAGACGCAAAATGGGAGCTACCTGACGGGGGGAACGGATTTTCCCACGGCAAAGCTCGTGACCTATCTCGACGAAACCCTTCGGGGTAAACCCATTCCCAGCAACGATTGGTGGCAGTCCCTTCTCATCAACGACAAGGGGCACAACATGTATATGAACCCGCTCGTGGCGAAGTTCGATGCAAACGGCTTGTGGCTTACAAGCCCCGGCGACGGGTACTATTCGGGCGACTACCCCGGCAACGGCAGGCAGACCATCGACGTGGACGTGCACGACCTTCGCATCGGCTATGCG
>CANQCA010000021.1 GCA_947589585.1 uncultured Clostridia bacterium | reverse complement strand
GGGCTATATCATCGCACTTGTAAAATGCTTTGGAATTTCATATAACGAATTTTTTGAAAATTTGAATTGAAGGGTACTATCTCTGAGGTGACAGGGCAAAATAGGTAAAAACGCCTCCCCCAAGAAAATGGGGGAGGCGAACTTATCTTGAGCAAAATTTACACGAACAGCGTCTCGTAGTCGCCGATGGGGGTGTGGGTGAGGCTCGCATAGAGCGCGTTCGCGAAGCGGTCACGCTCGAAGCAAGCAAGGGCGTCCTTTTTGAGGGCGGCGGCGTCGCTTTTTCGCACAACGAGGGGGATATTCGCCTCGGCAAGGGCGGCAAGCATCTCTTCCGAGCCCTGCTTTTTTAAGGCAAGCGTGCGCAGATACAGGGGGCCGGAGAGGTATTCCTCCACGTCCTCGAGGCGGATCTTCAAGAGATTTTGCAGAAGAATACGCTTGATTCGCGCGCGGGTATACCGCTTGGTGACCGCTTTTGCGATGGCATCCTCGTATCGGGGGTTGGTGCGCGCCAACGTTTTCAGGCGGTTTTCCAATCCCTCGGAGCAGTCGGGCGTCTCGGCGATCGCCTTATCTTCGGCACAGAGAAGGGCGCAGAGCGTCGCATCCTCGAAGGCGGTCTTTTGGAAGTTGAGGGCGTCCTCATACACATTTTTGGGGAGATTCCGTTTGAGCGCCCGCCGCGCCGAGAGGCCCCCCTCTGCCATCGCAAAGCGCAGCGAAGTCGCCGACGAGAAGTCATTGCGGGGTACCATGTCCGCGTACGAGGCTCCGATCCGCAAAATGGGAAGGGGCTCGATCGCCGATTTCTCTTTCAGCAGTGCGCGGCAATATTCCACCCCCAGGATATTGTTCGGAGAGGAGAGCAGTTTCTCGTCGAGATCGGGATCGAGGGAAAGGAGCGTCTGATTCCGCGCCCGTATGTACGAGGTCCCGTCCTTCATGTTCTCTTTGAGAGCGGCTTTGAACGCCTTATCCTCGCGGAGGGTCTCGGCGGCGATCTTCATAAAGTCCTCTTTTTCTCCGCTCTCGCACCCGAAGGCGAGCACTTCCACCCCCGGAATGGCGGCAATCAGCTTGATAGCCCCCTGTGCGAAGAGTTCGGCGGGGGAGACGGCAAATGCCGCGGGAAGCTCTAAGACGGCGTCTGCGCCGTTCTCGACGGCATGCCTCGCCCGCGTGTACTTATCGAACACGGCGATATCCCCCCGCTGGGTGAAGTTCCCGCTCATGATGCAGAGGATCTTGTCGCACCCGCTCCGCTTTTTGATCTCGCCGAGCTGATAGAGATGCCCGTTGTGGAAGGGATTATATTCGCAGACGACGGCACAAATTTTCATCTTTTCCATGCGTTTCCTTTACATTTTTTCCTAAAAGGTGTATAATGACGGAAAAATGTTTCTTTCGCAACCCATTATACACGATTGCAAAGAAAAAATAAAGAATTTCAGGAGCAATTTTTATGGCAGGTTTTGTGAAGACAATTAAAAAGACCATGCAGAAGATCGCGGAGGCGGGTACGGTCGTCGAAGCCATCAAGAAGAAGGCGGCGGCAAAGAACAAGAAGATCGTCCTCTGCGAGGGAGAGGATAGCCGCGTCGTCGAGGCGGCGGCGGATTGCGTCGCGGAGGGCATTGCCCGCATCGTCCTTCTCGGCAATGCTGAGGAGATCGCGGCGAAAAATCCCGATGTCGACCTTACGAACATCGAGATCGTGGAACCCGCTTCTTCCCCCAAGCTGCAAGAGTATGCAAATCTTCTCTATGAACTACGCAAAGCAAAGGGCATGACCGAGGAGCAGGCTTTAGAGCTGGCCAAGGATAACACCTTCTTCGGCGCACTCATGCTCAAGAGCGGCGATGTGGACGGGCTCGTCTCGGGCGCATGCCATTCGACGGCGAACACCCTCCGCCCCGGGCTTCAGATCATCAAGACTGCTCCCGGCGTGAAGGCGGTCTCGAGCTTCAACCTCATGGTGGGAAATAACCAATATTGCGAGGACGGGCTTTTGGTCTTTGCCGACTGCGGGCTCAATCCCACCTACACCGCGGAAGGGCTCGCAGAGTGCGCTATCGCGACCGCGAAGAGCGCAAGGGAGATCGCCGGCGTGGAGCCCCGCGTCGCCATGCTCTCCTTCTCCACGATGGGCAGCGCCAAGCACGACAATGTGAGCCTCGTGCAGGAAGCGACGCGCATCGCAAAGGAGCAGGCGCCCGATCTGAAACTCGACGGAGAACTGCAATTCGATGCCGCGATCGTTCCCGAGGTGGCGAAATTGAAGGCACCCATGTCCGAGATCGCGGGTCACGCAAACGTTCTCATCTTCCCCGACCTGCAGTCGGGCAACATCGGCTATAAGATCGCGGAACGCCTCGGCGGCTTCCAGGCGATCGGTCCCATCTGCCAGGGGTTCGCAAAGCCTTTGAACGACCTCTCGCGCGGGTGCAAATCTTCGGATATCGTCTGCGCTGTGGCAATTACCGCCCTGCAAGCGGAGTAAAAATTTCGTGGAATTTGTTTTGGGAAAACAAATTCCACGAGCAAATAGGCATGTTTGCTTCGCAGAAGGCGGCTCTGAAAGCAGTTTCATAAAAACAAAAAGCAAGCGGGGCTTGCAAATCGGGGTGCGCGGCGCAAAAGCGTGGTTTTGCTTGCGCCGTCATTGATATTGGGTGCGCTTGCAATCGCAGTCTATTAAACTTCAAAAAGGTAAATATCATGAAAATTCTTGTCATCAATGCGGGGAGTTCCTCGCTCAAATACCAACTCATCAATATGGAGACGGAGGAAGCCATCGCCAAGGGCGGGTGCGAACGCATCGGCATCGCGGGCGGCAAGCTCACCCACAAAGCGCACGGCGAGACTTTCGTCATCGAGCAGGACCTTCCCACCCATACCGACGCCATCTCTCTCGTCCTCAAAATGCTCGTGGATGAAAAGGCGGGCGTCATTTCCTCGATGGATGAGATCGACGCCGTCGGACATCGCGTCGTCGCCTCGGGCGAAGCGTTCAAAGTGACCACCCTCGTGGACGAACGGGCGATGGAGCTCATGGAAGAGATCAAGGATCTCGCGCCCCTCCACAATCCCGCGGCGATCTTGGGCGTCAATGCCTGCCGTGCAGTTATGCCGGGGAAGAAGATGGCGCTCGTGTTCGACACCTCCTTCCACCAGACCATGCCCGACCATGCCAAGCTCTACGCCATCGACTACGAGGACTATGAGAAGTATAAAGTGCGCCGCTACGGCGCCCATGGCACTTCCCACAAATTTGTTGCGGGCGAGGCGGCGAAGTATCTCGGAAGGGATATCAAGGAGCTAAAGATCGTCACCTGCCATCTCGGGAACGGTTCATCCATCTCGGCGGTGAAAGGCGGCATCTGCATCGATACCTCGATGGGCTTCACCCCCCTCGCGGGCGTCCCCATGGGAACCCGCAGCGGCGATATCGACGTCGCCGCCATCGACTATCTCTGCGAGAAGAAGGGCATGACGATGGAAGAGGGGCTCACTTATCTCAATAAAAAGTGCGGCGTTTTGGGCATCTCGGGCGTCTCCTCCGACTTCCGCGATCTCGAAGCGGCGAAGGCGGCGGGCAATAAGCGCGCGGCGCTCGCCCTCGACATGTTCAACTATTCCTGCAAGAAGTACGTCGGTGCATACAGTGCGGCCATGGGCGGGCTGGACGTCATCGTCTTCACGGCGGGCATCGGCGAAAACACCCCCGCGGTGCGGAAGGGTGTGACGGACGGGCTCGGATATCTCGGCGTCAAACTCGACGAGGAGAAGAACGCCGCAAAGAACGACGGCACGATCCGCGATATCTCGGCGGCAGATTCCAAGGTGAAAATCCTCGTGATCCCCACCAATGAGGAGCTCGTCATCGCCCGCGAGACGGCGGCGCTTTGCTGATTTTTCGTAAAATCTTATAAAAGGGCGCGAAAACAGCTTGACAAACCCCCTAAAATACCCTATACTTTTTTAAGTCAATGATTCCTACCCTCAATATTTCGCAGTGCAGGGCGCGGAGGCAGCTTACAGGCGAGCTTGCGTTCGAGTTTGAACCCGAGGCGGATCTTGTGGAGATCCCTTTCGTCGCATTCAAGGGCCCCGTACACGTTCATCTCGGATATGCGATCGCCGAGGACGATAAGGTGGAAGTGGAAGCTGCCATCTCCTTCACCCTCGCGGGCGCCTGCTCGAGGTGTCTGGAACCCGCGGAGAATCTCATCTCGGATACGATGCAATGTCTCTTCGAGCGGGGCACGGGCGACGGTGAGAGCTACGGCTTTTTGGGCGGGGTCGTAAACTTTGGTGAGATGCTCCGCGATGCGGTGCTGTTCGCGCTTCCCTCGCGGATCTTGTGCAAGGGTTGCAGCGAAGAATAAATTCGGAAAAAGGAAGAGAGGTGTAAATATGGCAGTCCCTAAGAGTAAGCAATCGAAGAGCAGAACGAATAAGCGCTTCGCAAACTACAAGACAACGGCGCCCACGCTCGTCGAATGCCCGCATTGCCACGAGCTCAAAGTCGCACACAGAGTCTGCAAGAACTGCGGCTTCTACGACGGCGCGGAAGTTGTGCCGCAAGAGACAGAGAAAAAGTAAATCAAAATTCAGGTGAAAGGGCGGACGGTGGATAGTCCGCCCATTTTCATCGCAAAATAAGATCGGAGAGGAATCATGGACCAGACAGCGCTTTTCAAACTTTCCTATGGAGTGTATATCTGCACGAGTTGGGACGAAGGCCGCCCCGTCGGATGCGTCGCCAACAGCGCCATGCAGATCACGAGCGACCCCGCAAGCGTCGCCGTGAGCATCAACCACGGCAATTATACGCATAAGTGCATCGAGGATACGGGCTACTTCGCCCTTTCCATCCTCGGCGAGAAGTCGGATGCGAAGCTCATCGGCACGTTCGGATTCCGCTCCTCGAAGGAGCTCGATAAGTTCGAAGGGTTCGGCTATCGGGTGCGCGGGAAGCTTCCCACCCTCGACGATGCGATCGCCTATATCTCCTGCAAAGTCATAGGGAAAATGGAGACGCCGACGCATACCGTCTTTTTGGGGGAAGTCATCGACTGCGGAAATTTGAAGAAGGATAAGCCCATGACGTATGCCTACTACCACGAGGTCCTCAAGGGAAAGACGAGCGTGAACGCACCGACCTTTATCAAGAGCGAGCCCGCGGCGGAGAAGGAGGTTTGGGTGTGCGACGTGTGCGGCTATGAGTACGACGGGGATATTCCCTTCGAAGATCTGCCCGACGATTGGATCTGCCCCTTCTGCGGCGTCGGGAAGGAATATTTCCACAAAAAATAAGAAGCTTCAAAAGCTGAGCCTTTTTATAAATTTACAAAAAACTGCCCGCTTTAGCGGGTATTTTTCATACTTTTTCAATTATTTCGACGTTTGTCTAAATAACCATATGTGCACATAAGGCTTCTCCCCTTGCAAGCGAGAAGCTGTCACCGTAAGTGACGGATGAGGGCTAATTCCAATCGCTCCTTTCGCCTCCGCGGGTTACCGCGTCAGCGTCATTCTGCCCCGCGTGAACCGCGTCATCCTGAGCCGACCAAGTGTTACGCAGTCCATGCGAGCCCATCCTCGAAGGAGTCCTTCATACGAAGTCCGACTGTGGGCCAACCGCGTCATCCTGAGCCGACCAAGTGTTACGCAGTCCATGCGAACCTATCCTCGAAGGATCCCGAACTACGAAGTCCGACTGTAGGCCAACCGCGTCATCCTGAGCCGAACTTACAAATACGGCTGTCCGCAAAAGCAACTCTCCGAAGGATCCTTTCATACACAGTCCGACAAGAGCGCGGCTCAGAATGGCGGACTTTTTCAAAAAAATTTTCAAAAACCGCTTGACAAATGCCCTTCAGGGGTATACAATAATTATGCCCCAAGGGGGTATTGGAGGAATTTCAAATGGAAAATTGCTGCACGGAAAACAAAAAGAAGGTTCGCACCCCGGAAGAAAAGCATGCGTTCACGACGCGCATCAACCGCATCACGGGGCAGATGAACGGCATCAAACGCATGATCGATGAGGACCGCTATTGCACCGAGATCCTCGTCCAGCTTTCCGCCATCGAGCAGGCCGTGAGGAGCCTTTCCCGCGTTATTCTGGAGGAACACATGCACAGCTGTTTGGTCGAGAACATACAAAACGGCGATCTCTCTTCGGTGGATGAAGTCGCAGAAATCATCAAGAGATTCTTTTAAGGCGGGCTATGAAGAAAAAATATTCCGTGACGGGCATGATGTGCGCGGCGTGTGCCGCCGGCATCGAGCGCACCGTCAAAAAGCTCGAGGGCGTTTCTTCCTGCACGGTCTCCCTCATGGGGGAGTGCATGGAGGCGGTCTTCGATGAGAGTATCGTCAAAGAGCAAGATATATGCTCCGCCGTCCGCTCTCTCGGCTATGGCATTTACGACTTCGGGAAGGTCCCCGAAAAGAGAAAGAAAAAGCTCACGCTCGCCGTGCGCTTCATTCTCTCGCTCGCCCTGCTTCTCCCCGAAATGTACCTCGCGATGGGGCACATGGTGAGCGATGCCATCGTCCCGCACGGGTGGTGGAACTACGGCTTCCAGATCGCACTCACCCTCGCCATCCTTTGTATCAACTACGCATTCTTTGTGAGCGGCGTGCGCGCGGCCGTAAAGCTCGTCCCCAACATGGATACACTCGTCACGCTCGGCGCATCGGTTTCCTTTATCTACAGCATCGTCATCGTCGCGCTCGATGCTTCCACGCACACCGTCTTTTTCGAATCGGCGGCGATGATCGTCACCCTCGTCACCCTCGGCAAATGGCTGGAAGATAAGAGCAAGAAACGCACGGGACGCGAGCTCGAAAAGCTGCGCGCCCTCGCCCCCGATACGGTCACCGTAGAGCGGGACGGGACGGAAAACGTGATACCCATGTCCGAGGTCGAGGTTGGAGATATCGTCATTGCACGGCAGGGCGAGAGCATTCCCGTCGACGGAAAAGTTATATCCGGCCACGCCTTCGTCGATACCTCCGCCGTCACGGGCGAGAGCCTTCCCATAGAGCTGAGCGAAGGGGAAAGGGCGGTCAGCGCCTCCATCGTCACGGGCGGCTATCTCAAGATCGAGGCGGAAAAGGTGGGCGAAGATACGATGCTCTCGGGCATCATCCGCATGGTGCGCGAGGCGGGAGCTTCCAAGGCGCCCATCCAGAAGCTCGCCGACAAGATCTCCGCTGTCTTCGTCCCCGTCGTCGTGGGGCTCGCGCTCATCACCTTCCTTATTTGGATCTTAGCGACGCACGATGCCGCTAAGGCGTTCAACTACGGCGTGAGCGTCATCGTCATCTCCTGCCCCTGCGCTCTGGGCCTTGCGACCCCCGTCGCGGTCATGGCGGCTACGGGAAGGGGCGCGGGGTTGGGCGTTCTTTTCAAGAATGCGGAGGCACTGCAAAAGCTCGCCACCGTGCACGAGGTCTTTCTCGATAAGACGGCGACGCTCACCGAGGGTGCACCCAAGGTCGTCTTTTTCGAAGAGTATGAGGAGGGCGCGAAGGCCGTCGCCTACGCCCTCGAGAGCAAGCTCTCTCATCCGCTCGCCCGTTGCATCGCCGACTACTGCGAAGGGGGCCCGGACGGCGAATGTGTGGAGTACCTTACGGGCATGGGTGCCACCGGCATCGTCAACGGGGAAAGATTTTACCTCGGGAACGCCCGCATGATGCAGGCAAAAAATGTGAAATTCGAGGAGCAGCTTTTCACTTACAGGGCCCTCTCCGAAGAGGGCAAGACGGTGCTCTTCCTTGCAGACGATAAACGCGTTCTCGCGATATTCGCCCTCGCCGACACCCTCAAGGAGGGGAGCAGAAAAGCCGTCGAAGAGCTCACGAGCCTCGGCTGCCTTCCCGTCATGCTCACGGGGGACAATGAGGCGGTGGCAAGGCACATCGCCGCGGAGGCGGGCATCCCGCCCTACGATAGCTGTGTGTGCGCCGAGCTTCTCCCCGAGGATAAGCTCAGATATGTGCGCACCATGCGTGAAGAGAACGAGGCGGCGAAGAAGGGAAGCCGTGCCATGCGGCGGGCGAATTATTTTGTCGCCATGGTGGGAGACGGCATCAACGACGCTCCCGCCCTGAAGGAGGCGGACATCGGCGTCGCGATGGGAAACGGCACCGATGTCGCCATCGAGAGTGCGGACGTCGTCCTCGTCAATGGGGACCTCGGCGCACTTTCAAAGGCGGTCCTCCTTGCCAAACGCACGATGCGTATCATCAAGCAGAATCTCTTCTGGGCGTTCTTCTATAACTGCATCGGCATTCCCCTCGCGGCGGGCGTGTTCGCCTTTGCAGGCGTTGCCTTAAACCCCATGATCGCCGCAGCCGCCATGAGCCTTTCCTCTCTCTTCGTCGTCACCAACGCACTTCGCCTCACACGGTTCATGAAGAAATAAAGTAAGACGTCCCGTAGCAGATTTTTTGAAATAAGGCATAAAATGCTTGCAAAAGAGGGGAGTATCTGCTATAATAAGGGACGCGTCGAGGAGTAGCGCAGTTTGGTAGCGCGCTTGGTTCGGGACCAAGAGGTCGTGGGTTCAAATCCCGTCTCCTCGACCAACAAAAAGGGCAGTCTTGTGACTGCCCTTTTTGTTGGTATGAAAGTGCATGCACGCGACCTCTTTCGGCCCGAACCAAGAAAAAAGAGGGCTCCCATAAAAAGACGCAGTATTTTTATGGGAAGAGGAGGGCATGGCGAAGAAAAAAGCTCTTTTCGTTTGCGGAAAGAGCTTAAAGGCATAGCCCATGCCCGACGAGGGACCAAGAGGTCGTGGGTTCAAATCCCGTCTCCTCGACCAAACTACCCCGCACGCAAAAGCGTGGGGGGGTTTTGTGTTAAACGGAATTGAGACGGGATTTGAGGGTGGAGCATTGCAGCTCACAGCCCTGTGGGCTGTGAGCTGCAATGCGACAGCCGAGCTGGTAGCGAGGCGGGTGCGGCGGGCACTACCGCCGCACGAGGCGTTTGCGGAAGGTAAAGACGCAAGCCCTGTTGCCGGTTTTAATACTTTGGACTTCGTAGTTCTGGATCCTTCGGAGAGCGGCTCGCGGGTTTCATTATGCCGTTTCGGCTCAGGATGACGCGGGATTCTCACGGCGACGAGGGCGCGCCGCCAAAGGCGCAAATCCCGTCTCCTCGACCAACAAAAAGGGCAGTCCTGCGACTGTCCTTTTTTGGTAGAATAAAAAGCGACCTGCATGCGAAATCGGCGAGGAGGCTTTCTTATTCAAAACGGTTGATAGATTGCGTATTTTATGATAAGATAAAACAAAAAAGCGGCAAAGCGCCCTCAAAAAGATGGGGGCTGCATTCTTGCCGTTGAAATCTCAGGAGGAATATTTATGAATGCTTGCGATAACACCAGACCCTGCCCGTGCACGTATGATTGTCCGCGTCATGGGAAATGTTGCGCCTGCGTGGCGCATCACCGCGATCACAACGAGGGCGTTCCGGGATGCTTCTTTTCGAAGGAAGCGGAGGCGACCTACGATAGGAGCATCGAGAATCTCGCAAGAGATAGGGGACTTCTGAAATAATTCTATTATGAGTTAAAAGAATAGAGAGCGAGATCCTTATGACCTACGTCACAGACATCCTTCACGAAACAGTTGGGGATGAGTACGCCCTCCCCAAAATCGAATAGAAATCAGATAAAGAGGTGGAATACCTTGATACGAAAAAGACACGGACATGTCTCCGTGTCTTTTTGTATCTTGCAAAATTTGCCGTCCGTCTCGGACATGGTATGGGCATTTTTCATCACGGATAAAACCGTGCCTTTGTTTAGGTTGAGTTTCTTACGTAAATTGAAATTAATATAAAATGCGGGGAAAGCTTTTTCACCGTGTTATTTGAAGCAGATTCTAATTATGCCATAGCCATTTCTCTTGATCTCTTTATTCTTATTACAGTAGAGATGTCAGATGGGATGAATTTGAAAAGTCTTTGGATTTATGGTTGGAGAGCGTGCTTGCAGAACGTGATGAAGAAAAACGTATTGCCAACCCTAATGAATGCGACAAAATTCTGCTTAACGTTATCTATTCCCAGACATTCAAGGCGGGAGAGCAGTTAAGTGAAGAACGGTTTGATATTGAGCATTTAGCGACGAAAGGAATTTTGCGTTCTTATTTAGACAATATAAATAAGTCTAAGCCTGATTCCGAAAAGTTAAAGCTTCCAATCAGTTCGTTTGGGAATATATGTTATTTACCCGAAGCCGATAATAGATCAAAGGGCAAAAATACCCTTTACCAAGATGCTACTTATTTAAGCAATCGAAGTTTGGAAGAAATTGAAACCAAATATTCATTTACGAAACACGAGGATATGGAATGGCTTGAAGCCCCTTCATACGACAGAGGAACCTTGAAGACGAAGTATTTAGAATTTGTCCGCAAGCGGTTGGAAAGACAAAAAGAGAAGATCAAAGAATGCTTATATGGAGAAAATGGGCAGCAATAATTCATTATAAATTGCGCGTGCAGCAAGACGATATCGAATTGCACAATAGCAGAAAGAGCAGTCATGTGACTGCTCTTTCTGTCGGTTGATGGAGGACTTGTGCCTTTGGCGGAGCGCCCCGGTGCACAGCCCGGTTGGATGTTGAGCGGAACTGCGATGCTCCACCCTCAAGTTCGTGCGAATTCGTCGGTCAACAGATTTTTCGTATGTTGAAAGTGAATCTTCGACAGGTGCGATCGATGCTTGTTTTCACGGAAAGCTTTCTGTGTTGCGCGAAGAATTTTCCCTGTGTGTTTACAAGTTCGTTTTTCTCTTCCCCCATGAGGAATTGCGCGAGGGCCATGCCGAACGCTTGCAAAGCAGCATGAGGGGATCTTGGCTCGGCAGTGAATTGGCCTTTGCTAGAAGGGTGGAAACGGCCGATCGCGCAAGCCCTGTTTCCGATGCGCGTTGATTGGCGCTCCACCCGCGTGCATCACGTAGCCGCCCGATCCTTTCCATAACATTCATGGCCCCGGTATAAGCTTTTTTACGTTAGAAACATAACGCCAAACCGTTGACGCGATATCGAAAAATCGATATAATTATGCTGATAAATCGTTGGAGGCTCAAAGATGAAAAAAAGTTTCCTGAAGAAATGCACCCTTTTCATGGCGCTCATTCTAGCGTTTTCCGTGCTTTTGACGGGGTGCGATCTCCCTTGGGAGGAACCTGAGATCTACAAGCTGTCGTATGCGATCGACGGGAAGATCTATGAGATCGAGGTCAAACATGGAGAAAATTATCATCTCGAGGAGATCCCGCAACGGGAAGGGTACGACTTTTCAGGTCTCTTCGATACGGAAGAGGGGGGAACGAAATATGTCTCTTCGAGCGGTCTGTGCGTTTCGGCGTTCAC
Source organism: uncultured Clostridia bacterium (assembly GCA_947589585.1). Taxonomy (GTDB): domain Bacteria; phylum Bacillota; class Clostridia; order Christensenellales; family Borkfalkiaceae; genus Gallimonas. The sequence continues at coordinate 5,026 of CANQCA010000021.1, read as the reverse complement.
CGACGATAAGAACATGATCCTGTATCCCCGATGGGAAGCAAAGCGCTTCACTCTGCAGCTAAACTATGGGAAGGCGTCCGATGCGGGGCTGCGCACCCTGGATATCGCCTATGATCAAGAGGTTCAGGGCCTTCCCGAAGAGCTGGACGTCATAGGAGAAAATTTCCTCGGCTGGTATACGGCGCAGGATACGAGCGGAACAAAGATCGAAAACGGCATGCTCATGAATAAGACGCTATCCGCGCTCGCTGACGCTAACGGCCGGATCACGCTTTATGCCCTCTTCGAAACGACAAAATATAACGTCCGTTTCTATTCTTATGACGGGAACACCCTTCTTGAGGAAACACAGGTCGAGCACGGCACGGATATTTCGGAGGTCGCTCCCAAGGCGCTCTCCGACGGAACCGAGATCTTGGGCTGGTCTACTTCCCGCAACGGTTTCGGTTATGACTTTGTGGGCGAAATTACGGGCACCGTGACATCGTTCTATGTCAAGTACTATAACTGTACTTTGACTTTAGATCCCGCCAACGGGGATCCCACACAAACGTTCACGGGACGCAATGGCCGCGATCAAACCTTGCCGCAACCGACTCGCACGGGCTACACCCTTCAGGGATGGGAAAACGAAGAGGGGAAAAGGATAGATCCCTATGTTCCGTATCGCCCTTCGAAGAGCGAGACGCTGACGGCGAAGTGGTCGCCCAATACCTACACGGTCACGTTCAGCGTGGACGAAAATATCGCAACATTGCAAGGCGGCGAGGGGGAGACAAGTACCGCAAAGACAACGTTCGATGAGGAATACAAATTTCCGAAGCCGACCGTAACGGATGATCTGTACACCTTTATGGGTTGGTTTACCGAAAAGGATGTTCAGCTGACCGATGAAGAGGGAAACGGCCTCGGCAAATGGCATATCGACGGGGACATCACTGCCGTGGCACGCTTTTCCAAGATCCAATACACCGTCTCCTTCTTTACGGGCGGCGGGAGCTCGGTCCCTTCAAAGACCGTGGATAAGGGCAGCTCCGTCCAACTTCCGAAGCCCACCTTTGCGGGATATACTTTCGGCGGCTGGAAAACGGCCGACGGAAACATCCTGCAAGGAGAGAGCTTTACCCCTTCCTCGAGTGTAACGCTGACGGCTGTTTGGGACCCCAATGAGTACACCGTCACCCTGCAAACGGACGGCGGAAAGCTGTCGGGAAGTTCCGAGACGAAAGTCAAGGTGACCTTCGGTAAAGCATTCTCCCTGCCTCCCGCCTCCAAGGAAAATTTTGAATTCCTCGGTTGGTATGACCGTTCTACCCAACTGACCAACGCAAACGGGGTCGGCCTTGCCGTGTGGAATATCGCAGAAGACGTCACCCTGACGGCGCAATATCGCAGGATAGAATATACCATAACCTTCAATACAAACGGCGGAACAAGTGTTGGGGCGAAGACTGCCTATAAGGGGGAGCCAATGGAACTTCCCGCATGCACGAAGGAGGGGTATACCTTCAACTATTGGAAGACCTCATCGGGGACGAAGCTGACATCTCCCTATATGGCCACGGGAAGCATCACGCTCTATGCGGATTGGACGGCAAATACTTATACCATTTCTTTTAATGTAAACGGCGGCTCTCTGAGCGACGGCACGAAGCAAGTGACCTACGGGAGCGCATTCTCTCTCCCCGTTCCGACGAGAGAAGGATATACGTTTGATGGCTGGTTTTATATCGGTAAGCGCGTCACAGACAAGATGGGTAATGGTGTATCCGAATGGAACATCGCTTCATCGGTTGCGGTCAGTGCCGGGTGGAATCTGCTACCGGCGGAGGTTTTTAACGCCACCATACGTACAGGTAGTCACAAGATAAACGGTAGCGGGCATTATACCACAGATACATTTACACTTACTAAAGATTTGGAAATGATGCGAACTATGGGCTTCTCCAAATTGACGGTTACTGTCAATTACGAAATTAAAGAAGTGGATAATTGTTACCAAAAAATTTATTTGTATGATTCAGAAGGTGTTTCAATATGGTCAGAAAAGATAGAACATGGAGGCAGTTCAACGAATAAAAATTGGGGAACGCACTCATTCACTTGTGAAATATCTCTTTCATCTTTAAAGTCAAATGTTTGGACATTTAAGTGTCAAGCAGAAAACGCAATCTTTAAGGATTTTTATATAGGAACAGTTTCTGTTACGGTTACGGCTATGCCATAAAAGAAAATTTCAGCAGGTAATCTCAAACGAGTTAAAAACGAGAATGGTTGGCGGTCATCCTGTCCGCACTGTCCGCCTCGGCGGTACGCCCGCCGCGTCTTTAACGGAGGAGTAGGTATCAGCCCATCCCGGGTATCACACGATCACGATCCGCATCCGTGCGACGGGAGTGAATAACGGGTAGACGTGCACATCTGGGCGGGCGGAATTCGCTTGGACGAATTCCGACCCCGACTTGCCGTCGAAGCACTTTTCCGCGAAAGTTCACACAAAAGAGCAGTCATAAGACTGCTCTTTTTCAGCGGATCGAAAAGCCGGTTGCGCTCTCCGCTTGCGGAAAGAGCCGGAAGGCGCAGCCCATGCCCGAAGAGGGACAAACGGTCGCGGCTTCGCCTCCCATCTCTTCGAGCGACTATCCCGCATGAAATAAAGCACGCAGAATCGTTGATATAAAAAATCCTATCTCCGCAGCCGCGATGAGTACCTGTATCTCGGACATGGTATGGGCATTTTCCTTCACAGCTTCCATTTCGGGCAGCGACGTTGCGTGCAAAACAATCTTCGGATTTCATCTCGGCGCCGCAAACTTCAAAAAAGGGGACAACAAGGCGTGCGGGTAGGGGAGCCGGCTATGCAAGATTACGGTTTGTCCTTCTCGGCCATGATTTTTTCATGATAAACGTTAGAATTTTGTACCAAATTCCAGAGGGCGGCGCTCGTGCAATTCAGCAGCATTTCATCCGTCAATTCATCCTTTCCCAAGCCATGGGTCCAAAAATTCTCATCGCTCAGACATTCCGTCGGCACGAACTGGATAATATTTTTTGCTTCTTCATTTTGTTTGATCTCTTCCGAGAATGACGGGTCGTCCAAAATGATCACAAAGCACAACTCTTGCCTTAAAGTGATCAAGCCCATTGCTGTGCCCACGAAGCGGATCTCCTCATTTTGGGATAGGAGCTTCTGTATGATCGGATGAACGTAGACTTTTTCGGGTGATTCGTCTTTTCTGCCGGAGAAATCTTCTACCCCGTAACACTCTTCGAGAAATTCCCGGAGGATTGCTTTGAGCAATGAAAAATTGAAGTATTGTGTATCAAAATCCAATCCCGAGTTCAATGCGCTGAAGCCGCCCGAGGGGATAAACTGTATAAAACCGGATTTGGTGTCGACGTGTTCACTCCTTCGGATGCGAAGCACATCATAGCGGCCGTTGTGATTTTTACATAATACGATGGCCTGAACACTGAGCAGCGATTTCCTCCCCGCGCCGGATGCGAAGATACCATCGGGCAAGTCGGCCGTCTTTTGATGAATTTTCTTTCTCATAGGCAAAAGATCCAATAAGAAAGCGGCGGCGTCTGCTCCCAAATACAGGCAACGGTGTTTCGCCTCGGACTGCTGCCGTTCCGGACATAGGACATATCGCGGATATTTTTTATACAGCTTAAATAATTCATATTCCAGGATATGGGAAGCCTTTATATTTTCCGAATAGACATCGCAATACGCTTGAAAATGGAAATTTCCCTTCAGATCGATCTCTTTCAACATATATCCGACGCTATTCGGAAAGGAGACGACCGGCTTCATCATGCGATAATAAGCCCTTTGGGACCGCGAACTTTTTTTATGGCTTTTGCCTTCCAAATTTCTTACATCGAGTTCCCGCTTGTTGCAGAGTTCTTCGAAGGGGTAACGATATTCATTGATGGATCGAAAACAAAGCGCCTCGTATTTGTGGGCGTCTTTCTCATTTGAATATGGACTATGCGCAAAGAAACATTGATGTTCGGGATCCGCATTTTGATTGAACCGATCGGCCAACGGGCTGTATATCGTCTTCATAATCAGATTTTGCCATTTGATATATTCGGCTGATCCCAATACCGCATTGTATTTTTTTCTTTTTCTGTTTACGCTGAAATACCATATTTTTTTGCTAAGAGCTTTGCATTTGAGCAGCATTTCGCGGACCGTGTTGGCGTCTTTATATAGTGCAATGAGAAAGACGATAACAGTAAGAAATAAAATGAAAATTACAGGGACATTATTCCCCACCAGCCATTCCAAAATACTTGACATTTGTCAATCCTCCTAAGTATTTTTTATTAAATAAGTAATATATTTTTTGATGTAAGCTTTTTGGTTTAAGATGATACATCGCTTTCATTTTCGGCTACCCAAATCCCTGCCCGAAAACCGGGATATTTTTGATATTTTTTTCAAGCCGGGCAAAGAGGGGAACTTGCCCCCACACCCTCGCTGTCCCCAACAAATGATGAATAACTATGGTAAGGTGGCGGAAGTTCATTCGGATCTCCTGTATTGTTTCGCTTACGCCACTCTATTATAACATAGTTCTGCCTGAACTTTTTTTTATTGCCCCACCGTGACACTTGATAGACGGTTTGCTTCCGATTCAAGAACAGAAATTAAGGATAGCCCGATTTTGAATGCCCGGCTTCATAAAAAGCAAAAAGCAGACACGGCTTTGCATAACTTGCTTGCAGCAATCGAGCAAGATACGCTTTTGAGCCCTTTTCGCAAACCGAAAGGGCAATTTTGCGCCGCCATGCCCGCCTCTTCCCATAAAAATACTGCGTCTTTTTATGGGAGCCCTGTTTATTCTCGGTTAGGAGCTGCAAGAGCCCGCATACAAACCGCTTCACAATACAAAACAAGACACGGGCAAAAACCCGTGTCTTATTTTGGTTGAGGTGACGTGACTTGCGCCTTTGGCGGCGCGCCCCGGTGCACAGCCCGCAGGGCTGATGCAGTTTGCAACATTACTTTTTT
>CANQCA010000020.1 GCA_947589585.1 uncultured Clostridia bacterium | reverse complement strand
TGCGAGGCTTTTCGCCGCCCGCGTCGCTTCCAATTACTTGCGCGAGCAGGGTCTCTACTAACGCTGCGCGCCCCAATTTGCCAAGCCACCGCACGCTTACTGTCTTTGAGAACAGAAGAGCACAGCGGCCGACGGGGTTTAGAGATGTTGAGAATTAACCCCTCACGAAATTTTGTTTTGCAATGTTTGGACTTCGTATTAGGGGATTCTCTCGGGGCGTTGCCCCTCGGAATGACAGCGTAATCCCGCGCAAAACAAAATTTGTGAACTTATACGCGATTCGTAAATTCAAGCAAGAGTAATGCGGTCGGAGACGGAGCGGACGAACACACCCTTCTCTTCCCCGTAAGAGATACAGTCGCGGAGGAAGACGAGCGAGCGCTCGGTCGGGCGGATCTCCCGGAACACGCCCGAGACGACGGCGGCGACTTCGTCCATATAGAGGGCGACCCGATCTTCGAGGGCGCCCTTCACGAGGGAGACGACTTCATATACGGTGAAGTCCTCCTCGCTGCGCCGTACCATGGGGGCTTCTCCCTCCACGCGGAACCTTCCCAGCTGGATGGCGCGGGGGGTACGGTAGAAATAATCCACGCCCATCGCGCGGTCGCGGTTGAAGCCGCACGAATCGATGAGCCCGTCGAGGCGGGTCTCCACCTTGGAGCCGCTGCGCTCGATACCGAAGCTCTGCAGACAGCGCTTTTTCAAAAAGGCACGGGAGATGGGTTCCTCGCTCGCGACGATCTCTTTGAGGCGGGCGATGATGGCGTTGTCGTGTTCCCCGCCCGTGATGAAGGCGGCCGTCTCGCTCGCCGTCGGCTTGACTGCCTTATACGGCCTTCTGTACTTCGCGAGCCACGAATCCCCGCGCTTGTCGCTTCCCGTAAGGCGGTCCAGAATGTCCTTGATGCGCTTCAGCTCCCGCTTGGGGTTGTTGTAGTAATTGACGGTATTCAGACGAAGAATGTTCCAATTCCCGCGCTTGAGCGTCTGCACCTGCAAGATGTTCCGATCCTTGACGGAGAAGGCGCTCGGCCCGTCGCACAAGATCCCGAGGATGAAGCGGTGCTTGTTGCGGGGATCGATGACGGCGACGTCCATCTTGAAATCGGATGCGCCCACATCGTAGCGGCATTCATAGCCGTAGGAGGAAAGCTCGGCGGCGATGAACTTGCCGATGCCCGACCCCGCGCGCACGCTGTCCGATTTGACTGCAAGCATGGTACGGCCCTTTTCTGCGAACTCGAGGAAGGCCTTGAGCCCTGCGACGCCCTTGGAAGAGGTCTTGGCAAGGTCGATCATGGCGGAAGTCATGGTGGAGAAGACGAGCATCTCCTCCCTTGCACGCGAGACGGCGACGTTGAGGCGGCGCCACCCGCCCGCCTGGTTCAGGGGGCCGAAGTTGAGCGAGACGCGCCCGAGGCGGTCGGGCCCGTAGCAGACGGAGAAGAGGATGACGTCGCGCTCGTCGCCCTGCACGTTTTCGAGGTTCTTGACGAAGATGGGCTCTTCGCGCTCATAGGCGGCGCTGTCGAGCTTGAGACGGACGATCTCCTTCGAAAGAAGTTTTTCGATATCCTCCTGCTGGGCGCTCGAGAAGGTGACGATGCCCATGCTCGAACGGGATAGAACGGGATCGGAAAGCCGCCGCACGACTTCTGCGACGAGCGCCTCCGTCTCGGCATGGTTGCGCTTGGTGAAGCCCCTGTCGTAGGTACCGTTCACATGGACGAACTTCACCTTGCTCTCCATGGCGTCGGGCGAAGGGAAGGTACACAGGCGGTTGTCGTAGTACATGCCGTTGGAGAAGGCGATGAGGCTCTCGTGCTTGCTCCGATAGTGCCAGAGAAGGTGCCGCTCGGGCATGCCGAGGGCAAGGCAGTCGTCGAGCACGCTCTCGAGGTCCTCGTTTTCGAGGTCGTCCTCGTCGGTGTACATGGCATGGAAGAAGGAAGTGGGCGGGAGTTGCTTGGGGTCGCCGACGATGACGGCGGCCTTCGCCCGCGCGATCGCACCCACGGCCTCCGCCGTCGACATCTGGGAGGCTTCGTCGAAGATGACGAGGTCGACCTGATCGGGGACGGGCTGCAGATACTGCGCCACCGAGATGGGGCTCATGAGAAGGCAGGGGCAGAGCACGGAAGAAAGCGTGGGGATCTCGGAAAACATCGTACGGATGCCAGAGCCGCGCAAATTGCTCCGTGCAAAGCGGTTGAAGGAAGCGAGCTCCAGGGCAAGGCTCCCCTCTTCGTCCTCCGTGGGCAGGCGGGAGATGAGCGTATCGCGGAGGATGGCGCGCGTGAGCTTGCCGTATTCCTCCCATGCGAGGCGGAATTTCTCCACCGTATCCTCCAATGTCCCCACCGTGAGGCGGGAGAGCGCCGCGTCCTGCGGGATGGTGATCTCGAGGAAGTTCTTATACACATTCTTCTCGAAGCCCGCGAGCACGTTCTCCACTTTGAGACGCCCGCTCTCGAGGGAATCCGTGATGAAGTTGAGCCCGAGCGCGGCGAGCTTTTTCGCCGTCGCACGGTACATGCACCAGTTGGGGAGCATGTCGATGTTGTCGATGAGCGCGGAGGCCTTGGAATAGAAGTATTCCAGAGCATCCTCCCCCTTCACCTTCTCGCGGCTGCCCCGCGTGATGCGCATGAAGCTCTCCTCGGCGGCATTGTAGGCGTCGAAGGCCTTCATGAAGCCCTCGAGCACGGGCATGGTATAGCCGTTTGCCGCGCGGATGCACATCGCGTTAAAGGCGTCGGGATTGAAATCGAGGAAGGCCTCCGTGGCGAGCGTATGCAGCTTATAGAGCGTCTCGAGGAATTCTCCCCGCTTCTTGAAGACGATATGTCCCGCACGGTCGGCGAAGTTATCCGAGAGTTTGGTGTTCGTGCGGATGCGCCTCATTGCGCCGTCGATATCGGCGAGCGTCTGCAAAAATTTGGGGACGTCCGCCTCTTCGATCTCGTGCAGGGCGACCTTGGAAAGGCGCTTGACGGCAGAGCGCGCCGCCTTGGAAAGACGCCAGTCCCCGCCCTTTTCGAGGAGCTTTCCCACCTCTTCCATATCGTCGAGATCGACGAGCGTGCGGAAATGTTTGAAATAGTATGCAAGGCAGGTATCCAGCCTGCGGTTGGCATTATAGAAGAGATAGAACGCCCCCTCGTCCTGCCCCGCAAAGTATTTCTTGCAGGCGCCCTCGGAGAGGATCTTCGCGATCTCTGCGAGGGAGACGAGCTTCTTTTTTGTGAGCGTCGAGACGCGCTGGCGGTAGAATTCCAAAAAGAGGGCGAGGTAGGAACGCAGGTGCTTGATCTCGGTGAGAACGACTTCGGAGCCGCACAGAATGCGGTCGCGCACTTCCTGAGAATACTCGGAGAGGTTGACGTTTTCGAAGGGGGAACTCACCACCCCGCCGCACTCCTTGGCCGCCGCCGCGGCGGATAAGATCATCGTCTTGCACTCGGAGAGCTTTTGTTCGGTGAGGGTATCGTAGAAGGCCGTCTCGATGTCGAGGATGTCGGGCGCAGATTTATTCTCGAGATAGCCCATCACGGCGCTGTAGACGGAGATGCCGAGGCGGCGCTTTTTATGCAGGGCCTCCATGGGCTCCTTGAGCTCTTCGCGCAGGGCGATGAGCTCCTTCGTCTTTTCCCCGAAAGAGGCGGATCCCCCCTTCCCGGCGAGGGCGAGCGTCTCCTCCATGCGGCGGAGAACATCCCCCTTATCCGTCTTGTTGGAATGCAGCTCCAAGCAGAAATCGCCGATGCCGATCGCGTCGAGACGCTTCTTGACGACGTCGAGCGCCGCCCGCTTCTCCGCGACGAAAATGACGCGTTTTTCCTGCATGAGAGCGTTTGCGATGATGTTCGTAATGGTCTGGCTCTTGCCCGTCCCGGGAGGGCCATGGAGCACAAACGAGGTACCCGTGCCCGCGAGGGCGATGGCGGAAAACTGCGAACTGTCGGCGGGAAGGGGAAGGAGCACCTCTTCGGGATCGGCCTCGTCCTCTTCTTTGACGGGACCCGCCTTTTTCCGCTCCGCCTTGCCCGCGAGAAGGGCTGCGACGTTCTCGTTCTTTTTGAGGTCGTCGATGTGCGTGCGGATATCGTTCCAGAGCAGGAAGCGCTGGAAAGAGAAGGCCGCGACATAGACGTCCTCCACGACGTCCCACCCCTTCATGCTTGCCGTCTCGGCGCGCACCATCGCGAAGATCTCGGAGATCTTGAGGGCGGAGACGTCGCCGCCCAGCCCGCGGATATCGATATTGAATTCCTGTTTCAAAAATTCGAGAAGGGTCGCATTGACGAAGAACCCTTCTTCCCCCGGCGTGAGGGAGAAGTCCTCGTTGCCCTTTGCGCGGGAGACCCCGACGGGCACGAGCACGAGGGGGGCATACTTGGGCATGCCGTCCTCACGGCTCACATACTTGAGGAAGCCGAGGGCCATGTATAAGATCTTCGCGCCCGCCTCTTCGCCCGCCTCGCGGTTTTTGCGGATGAGCTTGACTGCCGTTTCCTGCAGATCCTTGGCGTTTTCGAGTACGCGCAAGACCCCCTTCTGCTGCTCGAGGAGGATGAGCGATTTTTTCTGCGGGGTGAGGGGGGCACCGAATTTCGGCTCGGGCGCACCCGCCTTGAGCTTCATGCTCCCGTCCTCTGTAAGGCGGGCATAGAGGCTGTCGCAGTCCGCCGAAGAGAGGTGCAGGGCATTCTTCCCCGTAAAGACGAGCAGGGCGTTCTTCCCCGTAAGGTCTAAAAGCCGCCGCTCCCACTGCTTGTTTTTGGGCTGCTTCCCGTCGAGTTTGAGCCCCTTGAAGACGGGCAGAGGCTTGGGGGAGCCGTCCTCCTGTTCGCTCTCGAAGATCTCATACCCCTTGAGCCCCTTGCCGCGCATCGGGCAGGGCAGGATGCCCCCCATGCGGCAGCGCTTCACATCCACGAAGCAGTCGAAGTAATTCGCCTTGAGCTTGGCCTTGAAGTGGTTCTCCGAGGGGGTGAAGAGGGCGTTGCTCTCCCCGAAGAGATCGGCGGCGTCGAAGAAGGTGAGATTGTTGATGCCGTCGGAAATATATTTGGAGACGATATCGCCGTCGTCGGTGACGGGATCCAGAAAACAGCTGTCGTACAGCCAGACGCCCACGCCGATATGGCCCTTCCCGAGGGCGAGAACGGGATGCAGCCCCGCCGCCTCGAGACAGCCTGCCGCGAGCAGGGCGATCTGAAAGAGGGATGCGCTTCCGCTCTTGAGGAGAGAGCCCTCTTTCGCACAGACGACGGGAAGGGAGAGATCGCTCTCCTCTCCCGTAAGGGCATGCGCCTTGATGGAGGCATAGACGGCGGCGATGATCTGCCGCACGGCGTTCTTATCCGTGCCCGTGTAGCCGTAGAACTCCGCATCCGCCTTCCACTTTTTGAGCCGCCTTCCCGCATCCGCCAAGATGACCGAGCAATCGGGGGTGCGGGGACGCACAAATGCGGCGACGCGCTCGCTGTTGCCCGAGAGTCCTTCCCACACGTCGAAGGGAAGGACGGTCACATCCGCCGTGGCAGAGGCCACCGCTTTCCCTTCGTGACGGGCGCAGACGGTGACGGACACGGTCTCGCTCTCGCAGTTCTCCGCCAGATAGACGGGCGAAAAGATGCCGCTTCTCTCGATGCGGACGGTGCTCTCGAAGGGGACCTCGACGCTCGCTTCGAAGGGAACGAGAAGCTCCTTTTCGCAGGTAGCCGAAACGTCGAGCGTGAGCGCTTCCTCGAATGTGCTCTTCACCCGGATGAGCGCCGGGGTCTGGAGAAGATAGTCGAGATAGCCGACATATTTGGGGAAGCGAAGGTCGAGTGTGACTTTTTCTTCGAGCTTGATTTTTTTCTTAGCTGCCATGTGATCCCTCTCCCGCGGTTCGCGCGGATCGATTATGTAGAATGCTTCGGACTTATATACCTTTTCTGTCGAAAAATACCGTTCTTGTTTATTATACCATCCCCGTGTGCGAAAATCAACCCTCCCGCACCCACCCGCAAAAATTTTTTCTTGCACGAAAGGCCCTTCTCACACGGGTAGAGGACGCGCAAGCGATCGTGTCGCCCGAAAATCCCCCATAGCCCTTGACAGGGGAAAAAGATTTTCCTATGATAAAATCGCTCTGCGGGTGATACAGAGATATATCACCCGGCAAAGCGGAGGAGAAAACATGGAATTTTCCGAAAAACTCAAACTCATGCGAAAAGAGGCAAACCTCACGCAGGAGGAGCTCGCCCAAAAGCTGCACGTCACAAGGCAGGCGGTCTCAAACTACGAACAGGGGCGGGGATACCCTTCCATCGAGATCCTCGTGGAAATTGCAGAGTTGTTCAAAGTCTCTCTCGACGAACTTTTATCCGCAAACGCCGTGCGAAGGCAAGCACGGCTCGTGTTTGCCCTTCTCGCCGAGGCGTGCGTCTGCATCTTTATTGCAGCGCTCGCGGTCTTCTTCCGCGCCCAACGGCAGGGGGTGGGACCCTCCTTTCTCATGCAGATCGCGTGTGCCTTTTTCCTCCCCGTGCTCGCCGCCCTGATCGGCGCGGGGATGCAGATCTTCCCGCCCAAGCGGAATAAATTCGTCGGCTACCGCACGCGGCGTTCCATGCAGAGCGACACGGCGTGGGCCTTTGCGCAGGCGGCGACGGCAGAGCTCTTTTGCAAGATGGCGCTCATGATGTTTGCCGTGGCCGCCGTGTATGCGATCATAGCGATTTTCTTGCATGGCATCGCGGACATGGTAGTCCTCGTTTCGCTCGCGGCGATATTTATTGCTGCCCTTATCGCCGTGGTCTGCATCGTCGAACACAAGCTCAAAAAACTATTCGGGTGAGATTTGGAAGCCTTCGGCGGATGAGTGGCAAAGCCCTACCCCTTTACAAGGGGGAGGGTGTCGCGTTAGCGACGGGTGGGGGTTCATTTAATGCCCCCCATTCGTCACGGCAGAGGCAGCCGTGCCACCTTCCCCCCGAAGGGGGTAAGGCTAAAAAACCCGCCGAAGGGCGGGGCTTTCAACACTATTCAAATAAAAGCATTCTCGAAGTACTCGATCTCGCCGTCCAATATGGCGGCAACGTCGAAGCGGACGGGCACCTCGCGGCGGAGCGCATTGCACCAGCTGTTCGCGATCATGCGGTACCGCCGCTGTTTTTCCCGCGTGACAGCCTCGGCGGGAAGCCCGAAGGCGTCCGTCTCCCGCGTCTTCACCTCGACAAAGCAGGTATAACCGTCCTTGCTCTTCGCAACGATATCCGCCTCGCCGAAGGGGGTGGTGTAGTTCTTTGCGAGAATTTTATAGCCATGTTTTTTCAGATATTTGCAGGCGAGGGCCTCTCCCTGCCGTCCCAGAATTTTTTTACGAAGGTCTTTCTGTGAATTTTGCATATCCCCACCTCTTTTATGGCTTGAATGTGCGCGGCGGTGCCGTAGCCTGCGTTCTTCTCAAAGCCGTATTCGGGGTATTCGAGGGCGAACTGTGCCATGAGCCTGTCGCGGTAGACCTTGGCGAGAATGCTCGCTGCGCCGATGCTATACACAAGGGCGTCCCCCTTTACAATGCTCCTCTGCGGAAGGGCAATATCGAGGGTCATGACGCCGTCGGTGAGTACCATGTCCGGGGTGAGACTCAAATTTTCGATGGCGCGCTTCATGCCGAGACGGGTCGCCTGCAGGATATTGATCTCGTCGATCGTCCCCTCGTCCACCTCCGCGATCGAGAAAGCCCTCGCAACTTTTTTGATCTCCTCGGCGAGCCTTTCCCGCTTCTTTGCGGTAAGCTTCTTGCTGTCGTCTACGCCCAAAATGCGCTTTTCTTCCTCGAGGGGCATGATGACGGCGGCGCAGACGACGGGCCCTGCCAAGGGGCCGCGCCCCACTTCATCGACGCCCGCAACGGCACAGAAGCCCTTTTCGGCATATTCTCGCTCAAAAGTCGGAATATCCATTTCTCCCCCTTATTCGGAAAGAAGCCCCGCATCGCGCAGATCCTCTTCGCCATCGAAGGTGATACGGCCGAGCTTTCCCTTCCTGAAATCATCGATGAGCGCCCGCTCGCCGCGCTCATAGTCGTAGTCGCCCCCGCGCAAAATAAAGCCGCGCTTTTTGCACACCGCATCGAGCATTTCGAGGGGGGAAATCCCCGCCTCGATGCCGTACCGCTCCGAAAGCCCGGCGGGGTACTTGGCGGAAAGCTCCTCCAAAAGAGCAAGGGCAATTTCATCCATGGCGAGAATATCGTCGTTGATGCTCCCGACAAAGGCGAGCCGCCTTGCCAAGGTTTGGTTTTCGCAGGAAGGGGGCATGGTGCCGGGGGTATCCATGAGCTCGAAGGAGCCGCACTTCACCCACTGTTTCCCGCGCGTGACGCCCGCCTTATCCCCCGTGATCGCCTTCTTCCCGCCCGCAAGCAGGTTGATAAGCGTGCTCTTCCCCGTGTTGGGAATGCCCGCGATGAGGAAGCGCAGCGGCCGTGCGCTCCCCTTTTCCTTGAGCCGAGCCGCCTTTTCCGCGGCGACTTCCTCCATCGCCTCGCGCAGGATGCGGGCGGAGGAGGACGAGGTGGAATTGAGCTTTATCGCCTTCTTCCCCTCTCTTTTGAGCAGGGTGAGCGCGCGATCGGTGGCGGAAGGGTCGGCGAGGTCGGCCTTGTTCAAAACATACAGAACAGGCCGCGCGCCCGTAAAAGACAAAAGCCGCGCATTGAAGCTCGCGGCGATACAGCGCGCGTCGAGGATAAGGGCGACGGCGTCGCATAGTTTGATGTTTTCCTCCATCATCCGCATGGCCTTTGCCATGTGTCCGGGGAACCATGAAATGGTCTTCACAAAACTCCTTTCTCGGGCGCTTTTTTCGCATTCAGACGAAAAATATGGCACCCATGTCTGAAGATAAGCCCTACCTGAGAAGGTCAGGGCGGTGTTTCCTTGTTAGCTCTAAGGCCTGTTCGCGCCGCCATTTATCGATCTCGGCGTGATTGCCGCCGCGCAAAACTTCGGGGACCTCCAGCCCCTTATATTCGACGGGGCGGGTGTATTGCGGGTATTCGAGCAGACCGTCGGAAAAGCTCTCGTCCACGAGGGATGCGGGCGATAAAACTCCGTCGATATACCGTGCGACGCAGTCGATGAGCACCATCGCGGGCAGCTCCCCGCCCGTGAGGACATAGTCGCCGATGGAGATCTCCTCGTCGATGAAAAGATCGATCGCCCGCTGGTCGACGCCCTCATAGTGCCCGCACAAAAGCACGAGGTGCTCCTCTTCCGCAAGGCGGAAAATGTGCTCCTGCTTCAAGGTCTTCCCCTTGGGGGAGAGATAAATTCTCTGGGCACCATGTCCGGGGTCGACGGCTTCGATCGCGCTTCCGATGGGCTGCGCCATCATCACCATGCCCGCACCGCCGCCGAAGGGATAGTCGTCGCACTTCTTGTGCTTATCCTCGGTGTAGTCGCGGATATCCACGACTTCGATGGAGAGCTTTCCTTCCTTTTGCGCCCGCCCGAGAATACTCGCCCCGAGCGCGGAGAACATTTCGGGGAAGAGGGTCAGGATCGTGATCTTCATAATACGGCGACCTCGAAATACCGCTTCTTCGAGAGGGTGATCACTTTATTTTCGACGTCCACATTCAGAACGACGCCCTTCGCTGCGGGGAATAAAATTTCCTTCCCGTCCTCCGCCTTCAGGGTGTAGATATCCGTCGCCGCCTGCGTGACGGCAGAGAGGGTACCGAGCAGCTCCCCCTCTTCGGTCACGAGTGCGCTGCCCAAAATATCGTCGATATAGTAGCTCCCCTCGGGAAGAATGGGCGCCTCCTCGCGGGGGATGACGACTTCCTTCCCCCGAAGAAGCTCGGCCGCATTGCGGTCGGGGACGCCGCGGAGGCCCAGATAGGCGAACCCGTCCCCCGTGCGCACGGAGAGGACCTTATACTCCACGCCCGAAAGGAAGATGCGGCCGATCTTTCTGAAACTTTCCGCACTGTCGGTATAGGGCTTTACCTTGATTTCGCCGCGGATGCCCTGCGGCTTTAAGACGATGCCGATGACGAGCTCTCTCATAGCTTCCCCCCAAACAGTTTCACGGCGAGTGCGCGCACCTTCTCCTGCGTCGCTTCCTTCGTCGTCTCGCTTGCAACGATCGCGATATTTTCCTCTTCCTTGAAGCGCTCGAATACCTCAAGATACTTTTCACGGGTGAGCATCTGCCGCTCCA
This sequence comes from uncultured Clostridia bacterium, assembly GCA_947589585.1. Lineage (GTDB taxonomy): Bacteria > Bacillota > Clostridia > Christensenellales > Borkfalkiaceae > Gallimonas. The sequence continues at coordinate 6,789 of CANQCA010000020.1, read as the reverse complement.
CGGTCTCGTAGCGTTCCCGCTCGCTCCGCCTGAAGACGCGGCGCATCGCCTCTTCCACGTTCACGTCCAGAAAGACGGTGAGGTCGGCGCGGAGAAGCTGCATGGCGGGGCGGTTGAGCTCGATCACCCATTCGAGGGGAACGATGCCGCCGTTGTAGGCAAAGGAGGAAAAATAGTACCTGTCGCAGAGGACGGTATAGCCCGCATCGAGCTTTTCCTTGATGCCCCCGACGCCTTGGATATGGTCGAGCCTGTCTGCCGCGAAGAGTAGCGCGATGGCGCGCTCGTCGGTATCCATGCCGCCGCTCATGCAGGCGCGGAGAACTTCCCCGATCGTGGATGCCGTGGGCTCATGGGTGATGAAGACGGGGACGCCCTTATTTTGAAGATATTGCGAAAGAAGGCGGATCTGCGTGGATTTCCCGCTGCCGTCCGTCCCTTCGAAGACGATGAATTTTCCCTTTTCTGCCATAGCTTTTTTATTATATCAGACCCGCGCGCCGTTGTCAACGGGAAGCGGCCTTTGCATTTTCACCCTTCCCGAAAACTTGTAACTTTTCGAACTTCTTCGTCGACTCATTTATAAAATGCTTTGAAAATACGGTAGGAGACAAGAAATGTTACCCTCTTCGACCAAGGGCTCAAGCTGCCTGCTCCCGTTTGTCGGCTCCCCGGGCCTTGGCGCTTCCGCCGGCCGTGACGGTAATCGTTTCTTCCGCTTCAACGCCTCCCTTCGCGCCGAAAACAAGGCAAGCGCCCTTCATGCGACCGAAATCGTGAGAAGAGATTATCTCGTCAAAGAAAAGGAACAATACGACCTTGCCGTCCGTCCCCCCACGTATACCTTCTCTCCCGCACTATCCGCCTGCGCCCCGATCGCGGCCAGCAACCTGGTGGGCTTCTACGGACGCTACGAACAAGATCTCATTCCCAACCACAGCTGCGGAACATTGCTCGATAACGGCTATATCTATTCCATACAGGATGAGGCGATCGCTGCGCTCACGCGGCAGCTCTACGATTATATGGGGACGGATGAGACGGGCACGACGGAAGCCGAATTCCTGTGCGGCCTGAGGACCTACTGCCGGGCAAGGGGAAGATGCGTCTCCATCTTCTCGTGCATGTCCTCGGGCGTCTTTGACTTCTCTAAGGCAAAAATGTACATCGAATCAAATCTGCCCATCGTGTTCTTCGTAAGCGGATATAATATCGGATACATGTCCGAGAAGAAGCACCGCGATTCGGTGGGTTATATCATCTCGCCCGCCAACCATGTGATGGTGGGGTTCGGCTACAGCGTCCATTCCTACGTCACGGCAAGGGGGAGCGCGGCCGATTACTATTTCACGGTCGCCTCGGGGATCGAATCCAACCCTTCGGGGATCTACAACATCAACTACAAAACAACGATCATCGACGCCTTGGCCGTAAATATCTATTGATCGGGGAGAAAATGGCCGCCGCGAAACATTCCGCATCGCAGCGAAAGACGATCGCGCGGCCCCTCGAAGGAGCTCCTGCTTTCCGCAAATTTGCTTTTTCAAGCATGCTCACGGTTCGGCGCTCATAATGTTTGCTTTATCAAATTCAATTTTTTTATAAAGAACTGTTGTTTATGTTATTTTTGCAAATGTATTATAATTGTTTCATGACAGCGATAAAAAGCTCCCCCATGATCTCATTGGTAAAAACCAACATCCTCAAGTTCATGAAAGAAAAAGGCGTGACCGTCCGTGAGCTGGCTCTTCGGACGGGGCTCAGCGAAGTTGCCATCCGGAACTGGTTTTCGGCTGCAAACTACGCCCCGAGCCTGCCGAACATCGAGAAAGTATGCGCCGCGCTTGAGATACAGCCCTTTGAACTGTTTTGCGCTGAAACCGATGAAGCGGTGCCCCTTTCGCGCGAAAAGAGAGCTTTGCTTCAAAAATACGATTTACTTACCGAAAAACAACGCAATGCCGTTACGACGATGATGGACAGCTATTTTCAGTAATACAAACCGAGAAAGATGGATCCGCATAAGTTCAACAAGCTATTATGTAAAATAAAAGATGATAAACGGGCGCTCATCCCAATCTATAAAGAGTTTCATTCCAAGATCATCATCCACATCCGCTGCCGATACGGACAGCGCGTTTGCGCCGAGGACGTCGTACAGGAAGTTTATGCTGCCCTTTTGGAGATCAAAGAGCATGCTTTCATCGATTCTCCCCAACAATGGCTCTTTGCCATGGCCGATCATAAGGCTGCCGATAGCTTCCGGGCACAGTGCAAGGAGACGTCTTATTCCGACGATCTGAAGGCACCGCCCGTCTGTGAGATCCCGACCCAGAGCATCGCGATCCGTCTCGCCCTCGAGCAGATCGACCCGATTTCCCAAAAGATCCTTCTCATGCACTTCTGGGAGGGATACAGCCACGAGGAGATCGCAAAGGAATTGAACATGTCCTGCGGCAACGTTCGCCTGAAGGCCAGCCGCGCCTATAAAATTCTTAAAGATTTATTGTAACTTTTTCTCCTTTTGATACGACCCATCTGTATCAAAGATATAATTTATCCACAAAGGAGAAAAAACATGTTACATTTCGCAACCATCGGTTTGAGCTGTCTTATGATGCTCGGCACTCTCGGCGCGGCGCCCTGCGCTTCTCTCGGAAACGACGGCGATCTGCGCTATTGCGATACCATCGTCTACGACGAAAACGGCGGAAGCAACCACACGACCGAGATCATACGGAGAGATTATATCACCAGAGAAAAAACCAAATACGATCTCGCCCTCATGATCCCCGATTTCACGTTCTCCCCCGCCGTCTCCTCCTGCGCCGCTGTCGCAGGCAGCAATCTCATTGGGTTCTACGACCGTTACGACGAAAACCTCATCCCCAACCACAAATCGGGCACGCTGTACGGCACGGCATACTGCTATTCGATACAAGACGATGCAGTGGCAGAACTTACACGGCAACTCTACGACCTTATGGGGACGGACGAGACGGGTACGACGGAAGAACAATTTGTAGACGGCATCAAAGCGTTCTGCAAGTCGAAGGGCAAATCCGTCACCACAACATCCTGCATGTCCTCCGGATCCATCGACTATTCCAAGGCGAAAACCTACATAGAGGCAAACCAGCCCATCGTGCTCTTCGTGAGCGGATATAATGTCGGCTTCATGTCCGAAGATGACCACTACGATTCCGTGGGCTATACGATCTCGCCCGCCAACCATGTGATGGTCGGCTTCGGATACAAAGAGTGCCATTATGTCACGACGACGGGCAATATAAGCGACTACTTCTTCAACGTCGCTTCCGGGCTCGCCATTCGGCCTTCCGGAGTCTACAACATCAATTTGAAGACGAGGATCATCGACGCCCTGGCCGTAAAAATCTATTGATCATGAATGTAAAAAGGTATCTGAAAAAACAAGCAAATCAGGATCGGCAAGCGATCATGGAAGAAGACGACGGCAGAACGCTCCGCGCCCTGGGGATCGAGTACCCCGAAAAGAAGCCTTCCGCCCGCCGCGCATGGATCGCGGGAGCGGCGAGCCTCGCCGCCTCCCTCGCCGCCGTTCTCGTGTGCGTCTTTACGCTCTATCCCTTCGGGGCACAGACGGAAAAGTTTTACGAGGAAAACTTCGTCACCGAAAATAGTACGATCCGGATGATGAACACGGAATTGCATGATTTTTCATTTACCCTCGATGAGGAAGACTATCAGATCTACATCACGAGAACTTACGATAGCGTCAGCCAAAAAGCGCTGTATTACCAGCTGGCGATCAACAAGTCGGACGATCTCATCCGCGGCGAGTTTTATATAACCTGCAATGCAAACTATCATTATGACGGGTTTACCTTTCCCAAAGCTCCCGTCGTTGAGGAACTGCCGCATTATTCGATCACCTATCAAATGGAATCGTCTATCGATCCCCAATTCGGATTTGAGAATATCTCATGTACGGCGGAGATCCACGGCTCGACGGATAGCATCTATATCACAAAGTACGATGAGCTTCTCCTCGACCCGAACCGTACCTTCTTCGACAGTGTGCAATCGTTCATCCAAGCGACAGAAAAATAAACCGGCTCTGTATGAAACCCTGCATGGGAACGGCGGCGAAAACTTCGCCGCCGTTTTTTTATATCGCGCCCCATCAGAATACGCTCCTCATTTCTTTTCCCGCACATCTATGGCCCGAAATATAGCAAGCGCCCTGCCCCGATCTCCTTCAATGAAGGGCGTATCCACATTTCCCCTCGCATTTTTCGTCCGATTTTATTGACAAAATCGTACATTTTGGTTATAATAATAGTACGAAGTATAAGGAGGTTCATCATGTCCATTACAGCTACCGAGTTGAAATCCAACCTGAGCAAGTATCTTCTCCTCTCCGCGACCGAAGATATTTTCATCACGCGCAATGGGAAGATCGTCTCCAAGCTCACCAATCCCTTTCAAGAACGTGTTGATATTGCCAAGTCGCTGTTCGGCATTTTGCCCGCAGATATTTCTTTGGAAGAGGCTCGCGCCGAGAGGTTGAGTAAAATATGAGAGTTTTGATCGACACTTGCGTCGTCATCGACGCTCTTCAATCACGCGCAGATTTTGAGAAGGACGCGCAGAATATTTTCCTCGCCGCGGCGAACAATGCCTTTCTCGGCTACATCACCGCGAAGGCGGTGACGGATATCTATTATCTCATGCACCGCTATACGCACAGCGACAAGACGTCGCGCGAGACACTCAATAAACTCTTCGCCCTCTTTGACGTATTGGATACGTCGGGCATTGACTGCCGCAAAGCCGTTCCATCCCCTGTATCCGATTTCGAGGACGCCGTAATGATCGAAACGGCGCTTCGCTCGGAAGTCGATTGCATTGTGACGCGGAACACGGAAGATTTTGCAAAATCGCCCGTACCCGTGATTTCCCCGAAAGCGTTCCTGCAAAAGCTACAAGCCGAATGAACCTTCGCCTTTCCCGTCCGGGAGAGGCTTATTTACCGTGCAAAGAGCAGAAAGGCAACTCCCATAAACGCATGATTAGCGAAATTCCCATAGCTTTTGTTACAAACGATGGATATGCTCCCTACCTTTCCACCGCGATATACTCTTTGATCGCAAACACAAACACAACGAAGCGCTAAACCGCTTCGGAGACTACTACAACAAGTACGCAGCACAAAATCCTGTTTACCGGCATTTCAACACCCATTAAAAAATTTTGCAAAAATGAAATAAGACAAAAATCTAAATTCTTTCTCAAAGAGTTTTTTCCGTAAGGTGATTGACTTTTCCCTTAAATTTGGCTATAATATAAGGGAAAACATAAGGAAATAAGGGTAAATGCGTAATTTTAATTACTCTGCGATCAAAGTTCAGAAATGGGATAGCGACGTATTGGGTCTCATTGCCGCTATCTATAAAGAGGCCGGGAAACAGGAATTATATTTGAAACAACAGCCCGAAAAACTCAACAAACTGGTCGAAATTGCGAAAATACGGAGCACCGAATCCTCCAACGCCATCGAGGGCATTGTGACGACGAGCACAAGAATAAGACAGCTTGCGCTTGAAAAGACGACGCCCAAAAACCGTGATGAAGAAGAAATTGCGGGGTATAGGGATGCGCTCAAAATCATTCACGAAAATTTTGACGTCATTCCCATCACACAAAATTATATACTGCAGCTCCATAAAGTAATGTACGGACACCTGAATAATCCGTATGCCGGGCGCACAAAGAACGTTCAGAATTATATTGCCGCTACCTATCCCGACGGGCATACGGCAACGCTGTTTACGCCGCTTGCCCCGTTTGAAACGCCCGAAGCCCTTGACCGTATTTGTGAAGAATACAATAGAGTTATCGGCAATCATGAAATTGAGCCTCTGATCGCCATTCCCGTGTTCATCCACGACTTCCTCTGCATCCATCCCTTCAACGACGGCAACGGAAGAATGAGCCGGCTTCTCACTACTCTTCTATTGTATCAGAGCGGTTTTTATGTAGGAAAATATATTTCACTCGAAGCCAAGATCGCCAAAAACAAAGATTTGTATTATGAGGCTTTGCAGGCGAGCCAAGTCGGTTGGCACGAGGGCACGGATGATGCAACGCCATTCATCAAATACTTGCTCGGAACTGTGCTTTCCGCATATAAAGACTTTGAGGACAGGTTTGAATTGGTACAAGATCATGTTTCGGCTTTGGAAACGGTGAGACGTGCAACGAAACAGAGGATAGGAAGATTCACCAAGCAGGACATTATGGAACTCTGTCCGTCGCTCTCCGTCAGCTCCGTAGAGGGTGCGCTTCGTAAACTCGTGGATGTGAACGAACTTCGGCGCGAAGGCGCGGGAAGAGCAACGAAATATTATAGATTAAACTGATCCACCTTTCTACCGGAGGGAGAAGAGCTCTTCAAGCCTAATGCAGGCAAAAATACATCGGAAGTTCCGTACCACAAAGGGATATTTTTCGCGCCGAAGCGACGATTTTTTTCCATTTTTTGACAGGAAAAAAGGGCAATTTTAATGGGAAATCTTGACAAAAACGAAAAGCCCGTTAAAATATAAAGAAAAAAGACGCGAAAAATCGCGTTTCGGAGGGAAATATGAATACGGATTCGGCAACGATCACTTTCATCATAACAGTCGCACTGGTCGCGCTCGGGGTGTTGTTTTCTTTGGTCTTGGGCTTTATCATCTATGTAAAATACGAGAGCAAGACGACGAGAGCGAACGCGGATGCGCGGATGGCGGCTTTGCAGGACGC
>CANQCA010000019.1 GCA_947589585.1 uncultured Clostridia bacterium | reverse complement strand
GTCGATGGGAAGAAGAAGGGCACGCTGACAAACGATCAGATCGACGCATTTTATGCCCAGCTTTCCCCCCTTCTCGACGGGGTGAAAAGGCGCAGGCTCAAGGGGATCGTCGAGGAACTCAAAAAGCTCTAAATTTTTTTGAGCGCGGCATAGAGCGCATTCGCGTCCCGCATGCTTTGAAAGGGAGAAAAGGACGCGCGCACGAGGCCTTCGGGAAACGTCCCGAGCGCCTTGTGCGCAAGGGGCGCGCAGTGCAGCCCCCCGCGGACGGCGATGTCGAACCGGTCGGAAAGTATCCCGGCGAGCTCTTCCGAGGGTACCATGTCGTGAGCAAAGGCGACGATCCCGCATGCGTTCGGCTCGGAAAAGATGCGGTAGCGCCCCATGGCCGAGAGGGATCCGATGAGCGAAGAAGTGAGCCGAAGGAGCGTTTTCTCTCCCTCGCGCCGCTGCGCTTTCACCGTGAGCAAGCCCTCAAAAAGCGATGCGATCGCGGGATAGGAAAGCGTTCCCGCCTCGAGCCTGTCTGGATAAAATGCGGGCATATCGAGGTTGAAGCTCTCGCTCCCCGTTCCGCCGAAGAGGAGGGGTTCGGGCTCGACGCGTTCGGAAAAGAGGAGCGCCGCTGCGCCCTGCATCGCGTGTAGCCCCTTGTGCCCCGCGAGGGCGAGAAAATCGATCCCCATCTCTTTCATGCGGATGGGAATATGTCCCGCGCCCTGTGCGCCGTCGACGAGCAGGAGAACGCGTTCGGGCAGGGCATTTCTGAAGGCGACTATGTCGGGCGCGTATCCCGTCACGTTGGAAGCGGAAGTGATGCAGCATATGCGGGTATTTTCTTTTACGAGCGCGGCGACCGTTTCGGGAGAGAGTTTTCCGTCCTCGCTTAAGGGGGCGACGTCATATTCGATGCCCGCGGTCCTTTTGAGATGTTCGAGGGGACGCAGGACGGAGTTGTGTTCGAGACAGGTGCAAACGGCGTGGTCGCCTGCCTTGAGCGTGCCGAGGAGTGCGATATTGAGCGCTTCTGTGCACGAACGGGTGAATACCGCGCGTTCGTAGCCGTAGCCGTCGAAGACTTCGGAAAGAAGTTCTCTGCAGGCGAGGACGCGCTCGGCGAGGGCGACAGAGAGCCTGTGTCCGCTTCTTCCCGGATTGGCTGAAATGCGCATGGCCGCAAGCACGGCGTTTTGCACGGATGCGGGCTTGAAGTAGCCGCTCGCCGCATTATCGAGATAGATCATATTCTCTCCCAAATCAAATATTCTATCTATTATACGAAGGAAAGGGAAACATCATGACCATACTTGCTGTTTTTCGTTCGCGTGCGCAGACGCTCGACTTCATCTCCCGTCTTAAAGCGGCGGGTGCGCCCGTTCAGGCTGTGCCCACGCCCAAAGAGGCAGGCGTCGGCTGCGGGATCTCGGCAAAATTCGAAGCACGCTTTATGGATAAGGCCAAGCTTGTCCTATCCAAGCGGCCGTATTCGTCCTTTTCGGGATTTTTGGGAGAAGGGCGGTACCTCGGCAGCTGAAATGCTCTTGCTTTTTTTGCGTATCTGCGCTATAATGCATATATGGATACACAAGAGATCATAGCAAGGCTGGAGGTCCTTTATCCCGACGCCAAGCCCGCCCTGCACTTTACGAGTGCGTACGAATTGCTCGTCGCCGTCATTTTATCGGCACAGTGTACGGACGAACGCGTCAACAAGGTGACGGAGAAACTCTTCGCAAAATACAACACACCCGAGACGATGACGACGCTTTCGCAGGAGGAACTCGAAAAATTTATCTTCTCCTGTGGGTTTTACCATAGCAAGGCGGCGCATATTCTCTCCGCCTCGAGGGATATCATAGAGAAGTTTCAGGGTGAAGTTCCCTCCACGCTCGAAGAATTGCAAACGCTCGCCGGGGTGGGAAGAAAGACGGCCAACGTCGTCTATGCCGTTGCATTCGGCGGCGACGCCATTGCGGTGGATACGCACGTCTTCCGCGTGGCGAACAGGCTCGGCCTCGCCATAGGCAACACACCCGAGAAGGTCGAACGCGGCCTCATGCAGGTCATCCCGAAGAGCAAATGGTCGCAGTCGCACCACCTTCTCATCTGGCACGGGCGGCGGGTATGCCATTCGCAGAAGCCCGCATGCGAGAGTTGCACACTTGCAGATATGTGCAAATACCGAAGCGAGCATATAGAGAAAGATTGAAACAGAAACGGATGTATAAAAATCTCCCGCGCGGGAAAACTTAAGCGCAGGAGGTTTTTTTTATGACCGAACTTACGGCAAAGGATCTGGATGTGCTCGTCCAAGTTCTCACGGGAGAAGAAATGGCCTGCAAGAAGGCGCGGCTGTATTCCAATACGTTAACGGATGCCGCGCTGGCACAGGAGATGGAAAAGATCGCCATGCAACACGAGGAGCGGTTCAACGCGCTCTGCACACTTCTGGAAGGAGGCAAGCAATGAAACAGTCGAAGAGGGATATCACGCTATGCGAAAAGGACGCCCTACAGGACCTTCTCGATCAGGAGAAGCTGCTCATGACCTACTATGCGGCGGGGCTTACGGAGGGAAGTTCGCAGGCCTTCCGCAAGAGCATCCTCACAAATTATACGCAGCAGGCCCAGACGCAGTTCGATGTGTTCGAGCAGATGCTCGCGCGCGGGTATTATGAAGTACAGCCCGCCGCGAAGATGATGATCGATCAGAATGTAGAGAAGTTCCAGAAGTGCAAAAAACAGCTCTCCGCGGGCTGAGCGTCTTACAGGAGGATGGATGTCCAAAAAGAAAAAGAAGAAGCAGATAAGCTATGCGCACAATCCGAATTACTGTATGATCATGCCCGATGCGAAAGATGATAAAAGTATCGCATCGACGGGCAAATCATGAAATAACCCCCGAATTTCGGGGGTTTTCCCATTATTTAGATAATAATCAAAATAAGTAGAGTGTGCACCCCCCGTCACCATTCGGCATACAATGGGATATGGTGCAGGAAGAGCTCAGATCGGTGAATTTATTCGACCCCGGCCACACGATCGCAGCCGAGCTTATCGGAAGTTTTCTCTATCCATGGGAAGTTTTACCGCATATTTCCAATGAAATCGGCATTATTTCGACATGTATCGAAATGAATTTTACGCAGGTATCGGAAGGGGTGTTTGTGCACGAGAGCGCTTTCGTTGCGCCCACGGCGGTATTACATGCACCCTGTATCATATGCGCAGATGCAAAGGTGCGAAGCTATGCATGCATACGGGGCAGCGTGATCGTGGGAAGAGGATGCGTTGTGGGGAATTTCACCGAGCTGAAAAATTGTATCCTCTTCGATGAGGCCAAGGTACCGCATCTGAGCTATGTGGGGGACAGTATTTTAGGCTATCGCGTGCATCTCGGCGCGGGTACGGTGCTTTCCAATCTGAGGGGGGACGGTGCTCCCGTCCGCATACGCACGGCCGAGAAAGATATCGAGACGGGGCTTAAAAAATGCGGGTCCTTTTTGGGTGATGATTCCGAGGTGGGCTCGAATGCTGTCCTGAACCCGGGAACTGTGCTCGGAAGGCGTTCCCGCGTCTTTCCGCTCGTTTCCGTCCGCGGCGCCCATCCCGCCGGCAGTATTATAAAGGATAGCAAAGTTGTTATTTGAGCTGGCAAGACTTCCCCCTTCAAAGTGGAAAGCTATCACGCAGTGAGTGATGAAGTTTATAGCTGCCCCCTTTGAATGGGGCGGCTCTGCCGTAGGCGGTGGTGGGGGTTGAACATGAAAAGCCCCCACTGTCTCACTTCGTTCGCCACCCGCCCCCGTAAACAGGGGCAGGTCTGGCCCTCATCCGTCGCCGGGGGGCGACACCTTCCCCCCGGTGGAGAAGGCTGTTATTCAAACAATTTTTCCATGGGGATCTCAAGCACGCGTGCGATCGTATAGACCTCTCTATCCGTTGCAATGCGCACCTGTCCTTCGAGCTTGGAATAGCTCGTCGGATTGATATCCAGTCCCGCGACTTGTAACCGGGCGATAAAATCCTTTTGCGAAATGCGCCGCTCTTTCCGCAAGGTTTCCACCCGCTTTCCGATCAGATTCGCATCTCCGTAATCCCGTTTTCTGATTTTCATACCCTTATCCCATATTTCTTTTTCGGAATTTTATCATACGAAAATCTTGACATAATTCCAAAACGGAATTATAATTGACTTGCAGGACGCTTTCCATACATGCGGAAAGTTTGCGTCCTCGCGGTATGTGGTATGCAAAGGAAGGAATTTTCCAATCTCGTCGGAAAATGGTCGCTCGGCCGCCGGATGTGCGGCGAGTTTGAGCTCGACGGCGATATCGTCACGGTGTATAAAACGCGCTTCGGAGAGAGGGCGTTTATCGGCGATGGGAAAGTTTCCGACGGGGTGCTTCTTCTCAAGCTATCCGCCTTCGATGCACTGCAAAAAGAGGCGGCGTTTGCGGCTGTGGAAGAAGCTGAGAATACGAAGGCTACGATCGTCTACACGGCGGACGAGAAGAGCGGCGAACTGTTTGCAGCAGGTACGAAGGAACTCAAAGGTGAGGTATCTATCGCCGACATGGATAGGGGGAAACGCGTCATCGGCCTGAAAAAGGGCGCCTTCGAGGCATGCAGGCAGGTTACGAAGATCACCCTTCCCGCGGGGTTGAAGGAGATCGGGGAGCGGGCATTCTTCGGGTGCAGCAGTCTCAAGAAGATCGCAATTTCTTCGGGACCCCGGCGCATCCCCGCATACGCTTTTTTCGGCTGCAGTGCGCTCGAGGAGCTCACGCTTCCCGACGGGATCGAGGAGATCGGCAGCCATGCGTTTGAGTTCTGCCGTTCACTCGGAAAGATCTTTCTCCCCGCGAGCGTAAGGAGAATAGAAAGCGGCGCCTTCTGGGGGTGCGAACGCCTCGAAAAAGTGGAGGTTGCCGACCTTGCCGCATGGTGCGCCATACAATTTGATGGAGAGGATGCGGCGCCTTTCATCCACGGTGCGGAGCTCTGCCTCGGGGGAAAGACGTTGCGGTATGCAGAGATCCCTCAGGGCGTTCTCAAGATCGATGCATATGCTTTTGCGGGGAGCAAGCTCGAAGCCGTCTGTATTCCGCAAAGCATAAGGTGCATCGAACCGACCGCCTTTGAGGGCTGCACTTCGCTGACACGCGTCGTGTACGGCGGGATGGCTGCGGAGTGGTTTGCCGTGGAAAAGGCGCGCCGGGCCCTCGAAATGTGCACCGTCTTTTGCACGGACGGGAAGATCGAGAAGGGGGGAACGCTCAAGCGAAAATAAAGAGCGTGTAAAAAAAGCCGCCGCTTTTCCCTGAAAGCGACAGCTTTGCTATTTATTCGGACTTACGTTATAGGGGATTCTCTACTTCGCTTGCGGCTCGTGCCGCGCTTAGTAGACAATAGTGCGCGCGGGGCGCCCACCGCGTGTCTCGGAATGACACGTTTATTTTTATATCAAACGTTGAAGCGGAAGAGAACGACGTCACCGTCCTTCATCACATAGTCTTTTCCTTCCGAGCGGACCTTGCCCTTTTCGCGTGCGCCCGTAAGCCCGCCGCACTCGAGAAGCGTCTCGTAGTCGACGACTTCGGCACGGATGAAGCCGCGCTCGAAATCGGTGTGGATCTTCCCCGCCGCTTGCGGCGCTTTGGTGCCCTTCACGATCGTCCACGCCCGCGTCTCCTTTTCGCCCGCGGTGAGGAAAGAGATGAGCCCCAAAAGGGTATAGGAGGCCTTGATGAGTTTGGAAAGGCCACTCTCTTTGAGCCCGAATTCTTCGAGGAAAATCGCCCTGTCTTCCTCGTCCATGCGGGCGAGTTCCTCTTCCGTCTTCGCGCACACGACGATGGTCTCCGCGCCGTGTTTTGCGGCATAAGCTTTGACCGCCTGAACGAGGGGTAAGAGCTCATCGGGGGTACCCATGTCCGCCTCTTTGATGTTCGCGCAGTAGATGACGGGCTTTGCGGAGAGCAGGAAAAGATTGTCGAGGAGGGGCCGCTCTTCCTCTGTAATTTCAAGGGAAGAGGCGGGCTGTTCTTCCTCGAGGTGAGCCCTTAGTTTTTCGAGGAAGGCGTACTCTGCCGAGGCCGTCTTATCCGAGCCGCCGCGCGCCGCATTGCGGATGCGGTCCTGCCGCTTTTCCACCGCCTCGATATCCGCGAGGATGAGCTCCAAATTGATGGTGGAAATATCGCGGACGGGGTCGATGGTGCTTTCAACATGGGTGATATTTTCGTCCTCGAAACAGCGCACGACATGCACGATGGCGTCCACCTCGCGGATGTGGGAGAGGAACTTGTTTCCGAGGCCTTCGCCGCGGCTCGCTCCCTTCACAAGCCCCGCAATGTCGACGAATTCGACGACGGCGGGCGTTATTTTTTTGCTGTCGTAGAGGGCGGCAAGCTTTGTAAGACGCTCATCGGGAACGGCGACGACGCCGACGTTGGGCTCGATGGTGCAGAAGGGGTAGTTCGCGGCCTCCGCGCCCGCATTGGTGATGGCGTTGAACAGGGTGGATTTCCCGACGTTGGGCAGTCCCACGACTCCGAGTTTCATAACATTTTCTCCAAGGGTATTTTCGTGTTTCATTATAAAACATTTTCGCGGAATGGGCAAGTCTTTCGGTTGCTTAAAATGCAAAAATATGTTAAAATGAGGGTATCAAAGGAGATGAAATGGATTACAAGGCATACATTTCGGAAAGGCTTTCCGTGGAAGGGGTCTCCAAAGAGGAGATCGCATCGAGCATCGTCGTGCCGCCCGATACGAGCATGGGCGATTTTGCCCTGCCCTGCTTTAAGTTTGCGAAGGTTCTGAGAAAGTCCCCCGTCCTCATCGCGGAGGCGCTCGCCGCTTCCTATCCCGCCGACGAAGTCATCGAAAAAGCGGTTGCCGTAAACGGGTATCTCAACTTTCAGGTGAGCAGAAAGGGGCTTGCAAAAGAGACGCTCGATCGTATCTATGAGGAGAAATCGAGCTACGGTTCCTCGGACATGGGTGTTGGAAAAACCGTCTGCATCGACTATTCCTCGGTGAATATCGCCAAGCCCTTCCACATCGGGCACCTCTCGACGACGGTGCTCGGCGGGGCGCTGTATCGCATCTTCAGCTTCCTCGGCTTTAAGGCGGTGGGCATCAACCATCTCGGCGACTACGGCACGCAGTTCGGCAAGCTTATCTCCGCCTACAAGCATTGGGGCGACCGCGAGGAGGTGGAAAAGGGCGGCATCCACGCCATCAACGACCTCTATGTGCGCTTCACGAAGGAGGCAACCGAGGAGATGGAAGCGGAGGCGCGCGAGTACTTCCGCCTCATCGAGAGCGGAGATAAGGAAGCGAACGATCTCTTCGAATGGTTCAAATCACTTACGATGGCTTACGTGCAAAAGATCTACGGCCGTCTGCACATCACCTTCGATAGCTATGCGGGCGAGCGGTTCTACATCGATAAGATGCAGCCCGTTGTCGATGAGCTCAAGGCGAAGGGCCTCCTCACCGAGAGCCGCGGAGCGCAGGTCGTCGATCTCGAGCCCTACGGCATGCCGCCCTTTATCGTCTTCCGCTCGGACGGCGCCTCGCTGTATGCCACGCGCGATCTCGCCGCCGCTTTCTACCGCAAAAAGACGTACGATTTTTACAAGTGCCTCTACGTCGTTGCCTACCAGCAGAATTTGCACTTCAAGCAGCTTTTCAAGGTCATCGAACTCATGGGCGAGCCGTGGGCGAAGGACCTCGTGCACGTCGCTTACGGCATGGTGAGCCTCGAGGAGGGAGCCATGTCCACGCGGAAGGGCAACGTCGTGTGGCTCGAGGACGTCATCTCCCGATGCGTCGAGAAGGCCCTTGCCATCATTTCCGAGAAAAATCCCGAACTCGAAAATAAGCAAGCGGTCGCCGAGAAGGTGGGCGTCGGGGCGGTCGTCTTCGGCGCGCTCTACAACAGCAAGATCAAGGATATCGTGTTCTCTTACGACAAGGCGCTCAATTTCGACGGCGAGACGAGCGTATATGTGCAATACACCTGTGCCCGCGCCAATTCCGTGCTCGAGAAGGCGAGGGCGGCGGGCATCTCTTGGGAAGGCGCCGTGATGCAGCCCTGCGCGCAGGAATTCGAGCTTGTAAAGGCGCTTTCCGAGTTCCCCGAGACGGTGAAGGCGGCGGCTTCCGCCTATGAACCTTCCCTGATCGCACGCTACGCCGTTTCCACCGCGCAGAAGTTCAACAAATTCTATATCGACTGCAAGATCATGGGGGCAGATTCGGACATGGTACGCGCATTTCGTCTCCGCCTCACCGAGGCGACCCTTCTCACGCTCACCAATGCGCTCGGCCTTTTAGGCATCGGCGTCCCCGAGAAGATGTGATGCCGGAAGCCGTTTTATTTGATTTGGACGGAACGCTGCTCGACACGCTCCCCGATATCCGCCGCTTTCTCAACGAGACGCTTGAAAGGTTCGGCTACCCCACGTTGAGCGAGGCAAAGACGCGCGCCTTCTTGGGGAGCGGGGCAAAAAAGCTCGTCGAACGAGCCCTGCCTGCGGGCGCTGAAAACGTCGATGCGGTCTGTGCGGATTTTCGTGCCCGCTACGCAAAGAGCGAAAACGCGCTCACCCGCCCCTACGATGGGATCGGGGAGTTGCTTTGTATGCTCAAAGCGATGGGCGTGCGCCTTGCCGTCGTCACCAACAAGCCCGACGAGGCGGCGCAAAAGACGGTGGAAAAATTCTTCCCCGGCAGGTTCGATTTCGTGGGCGGCGACAGCGGCGCCTATCCCGTCAAGCCCGATCCCGCACTTGCGCTTTTCGCGGCGGAAAGAATGGGCGTGGCGGCAAGCAGGTGCGCCTTCGTCGGCGACGGCGAGACGGACGTTTTGACGGCTCTTAACGCCGACATGGTACCCATTTCCGCGCTCTGGGGGTATCGGACGCGTGCGCAGCTTTCTTCGGCGGGCGCAAAAAATTACGCTCGATCGCCGCGAGAGCTCATGGCATTTTTCCGGGGACTGCAGGGCGCGGAATAATTTTATTTTAATTTTTTCAAACATATTGCCAAGCGAAAATCTTTATGATATAATATTCATAGAACTTTATCAAGAAAGGAGATAGATGAAATGAAAAGATGTGCGGTTTGCGGTG
The DNA here is from genome assembly GCA_947589585.1 of uncultured Clostridia bacterium. Taxonomy (GTDB): domain Bacteria; phylum Bacillota; class Clostridia; order Christensenellales; family Borkfalkiaceae; genus Gallimonas. The sequence continues at coordinate 8,088 of CANQCA010000019.1, read as the reverse complement.
AGATCGTTCCCGACGATTGCGAGGTCTGCCCCGTCTGCAAGGCGAGAAAGTTCGAACCCATCGAAGAAAAGGAATTTGCCTGCGAGCATCATGTCGGCGACGGCGTGGTCGAGGATGCGGAGATCATGGAAGGCCTTCGCGCCAACTTCCAAGGGGAGTGCACCGAGGTGGGCATGTATCTTGCAATGGCCCGCGTGGCAGATCGCGAGGGCTATCCCGAAATCGCCGAGGCTTATAAACGCTATGCCTTCGAGGAAGCGGAGCATGCATCCAAGTTTGCGGAACTTTTGGGTGAAGTCGTCACCCCCTGCACCAAGACCAATCTCGAGCTGCGTGCCGCGGCCGAAGCGGGCGCATGCGAGGGGAAGCTTGCCCTTGCCAAACGCGCGAAGGAGCTCGGCTACGATGCGATCCACGATACCGTTCACGAGATGGCCAAGGACGAAGCGCGCCACGGCGCAGGGTTCAAGGGCCTTTTGAAGCGCTATTTCCCGGAGAAGAAGGCGACAAGCACAAAGCCCGCGTATCTTCTTCTTTGCAAGGCGCCCAAGGAATAAGCAAATTTTACAAAAGATGAAAAGGGACGGGCATATCGCCCGTCTCTTTTGCGTGAAAAGGATCCGGTAGAGTTTGCAAATTCGCATTCTACTCACAGTAGAACGATTGACATTCGCGCGCGCACGCGTTATAATAGCGGTATGGAAGAAAAAGACCTCGCCGAGATCGTGGGCGGCAACATCATGCGCCTGAGAAAGACGGCGAACATGACGCAACAGGAGCTTGCGGAAAAGCTCAACTATTCGGATAAATCCATCTCCAAATGGGAACAGGGGAACGGGCTTCCCGACGTTCGCATCCTCGTGCAGATCGCCCGCCTATTCAACGTGAGCGTCGACGACCTCGTCACCGAGCACAAGCAAAAGCCCGTAATGCCCGCACGCACCCGCTTTATCCGTCGGCTCATTATCATCCTATGCTCGGTGGCGCTCTGCTGGCTTGTCGCCGTCGTCGCCTACGTTATCGGGGGGATCATCTCGCCCGAGCAGCCCCTTCTATGGCTTGCCTTCCTCTATGCCGTGCCCGCTTCCTCCATCGTCATCCTCGTCTTCAGTTGCATCTGGCAGTATAAATGGACACGCCTTATTTCCATCTCCGTTCTCATCTGGACGGCGCTCGCCTGCATCTATCTCACCGTCTATCTCATCGTCCCTCATCCGACGATGTGGCTCATCTTCCTCGTCGGCGTACCCCTGCAGGTGCTCGCGCTCTTCTTCTTTCTCGGGTGGAAGCGCATCCGTCTTTTTAAGTAGATTTTCTATCTGTCCCCCGGACATGGGGCGCACTGCCGCCGCCAAAGGAGGTTTATTATGAAGGAGATCCCCATTCCCGCATCCCCCCTTCTCATACAGAAAAAGAAGGCGCGCCTTTTGGCCGTCGGGCGCCTTTTGGGAATCCTGACGGCCGCGGGAGCGATTTTGGCTGTTCTTTTGCTTCTTGGCGTCTTCGCGGCCACGATCGTTGCGGAATTCAACCGTGAGGCCGCGTTGCTCTGCTACTATCTTGCGGCGGGCTTTGGCGGGGGCGCCGTCCTGTTTGTCCTCGGCACGGTGCTCCTCAGCATCCTTTCGAGCGGCCTTGAACTTCGCACCGGCGATTATCTTGAGCGGTGCGACGGAGAGGATAGCTTCTTCGTGGGAGAGGGAACGCTTGCGACATTCGAAGAGGGACGCCTTCGCATCCACGGCGAGGAGAGCGAGACGGAGATCCTCATCCCATATGCGGAGATCCGCGTCTTTTCGGTGTGCGCGCGCACCCTTCCGCGGGAGAAGGGGAAGTGGTCCGTCGTCCTCGAGATCCCCCGCCGTTATCTGGAGAAAGAGGAATTTTCCTCCAAGGACGATCCGCCCGCACTTGTGCAGACGGACGCGAAGGGCCGCCTCTTTTCCTGCCTCGAAAAACACGGCCTTCAGCTGCTCGGTGAACCCTATCCCTCGGACATGCCTAAGGGGAAACGCTTCAAACCCCTCAAAAAATTTTATCTTCCCGATAGAAAGAAACGCGGCCGCGCCCTTCTTCTCGGCGGGGTGGGGCTTGCCCTCATTGCCGCGGGGATCCTCCTCGCCTTTCTCTACAACATCGCCGCGGGGACGATGTGCGGCGCGCTCGGCGCCTTCCTTCTTACCCGTGCGGCTATCGCCTTCGTGCAGGCCCGCTCCATGCTCGCCTTCTATAAAGAAGGGCTTTATTGGCGGGAGCGCGTGCGGCGGGAGAGCGTCTTTTTGAAATGGGAAGAGATCGAGAAGATCCAACCGGGCGAATATAAGGGGCTTGCCGTCCTCACGGCCCACTGCGCATACGGCGACTACAATTTCCCCGCAGTCGGCGGTGCGTGGGATTATCTCAAAGCAAATTTTGGGGAAAAGTGCGATGCGTGAGCTCAGAATCGGCGGCATTTACCGCCATTTCAAGGGGAATTACTACTTTGTCGAGACTACGGCGAAGGATAGCGAGACGGGAGAGTGCATGGTCATCTATCGCGCCCTGTACGGCGAACGAGAGCTGTGGGTGCGCCCGCTCTGCATGTTCCTTTCCGAAGTCGACCGCGTAAAGTATCCCGATGCTTCACAAAAATACCGCTTCGAAGAGATCTCTTCGGAGTAATGCGGAGGAGACCATGCTCTGTGCCTGCTGCGGTAAGAATGCCGCGCGAGAGTATCGACGCAAATCCGACGGGAAGGAGATCGTGATCGAGCTGTGCCCTTCCTGTTACGAAAAGCTCTACCCCGAACGCGAGGAGAGCGGCTTTTTCGCGTCCTTCGTCGGTGCGGGGGAGGGGGCAAAGCGTTGCCCCGCCTGCGGCACCACCCTCGAGGATTTCCGCCGCAGCGGCCTTCTCGGCTGTGCGCAATGCTATACGGCCTTCCGCGCCCAGCTTCTTCCCACCGTGCACTATGCGCAGGGGAATTTGCACCATGAAGGGAAATCTCCGAGCGGAAGGGCGGATGAGCAGTACGATCTCATCCGCGAGCTCGTCCATGAACAGGAACGGCTCCGCGAGCGCATCAAAGCGGCCGAGGCCGACGGGGACGATTTCGTCGCCAAAAAACTCAAAAGCCGTCTTGCCGAGATCAATCGCAGGCTGTACGGCGGGGAGGGGCAGGCATGAATCCGAGGCTCGAATACGAGAGCGTCGCCGTCTCTTCACGCATCCGTCTTGCACGCAATTTCAAGGACTATCCCTTCCCCGCCCTGCTTCTGAGAGATCCGCATGCGGAGGAACAGGCGAGCGAGATGATCCGCCTTCTCTCGGCAGAGCTGACGAGCATGGAGGAGTTTCACCTCTATAAGATGAAGGATATCTCCGAGCAGGACGCAGAGCTTCTCAAAGAGCGCTATCTCATTTCCCGCGACCTTATCGCCCACGGCAAGATCTCTGCCGCGCTCATCTCGGAGGACGAGAGCATCTCGGTCATGATCAACGAGGAGGACCATGTCCGCGAGCAATACTTTATCAAGGGCTTCGATCTCGGCCGTGCCTATGAGCGCATCTCGGGCATCGATGATATAATCTCGGATTCCATTCCCTTTGCATATGATGAAGAACTCGGCTACCTCACCGCCTGCCCGACCAATCTCGGCACGGGGCTGAGGGCCTCCGTCATGCTCTTTCTGCCCGCACTCTCAAGGCGGGGAAGGCTGCAGCGCGTCATGCCCGTTCTCACCCGTCTCGGCCTCACCGTACGCGGGGCGTTCGGAGAGGGCAGCGGGGCGGAAGGGGACCTCTTCCAGATCAGCAACGAGGTGACCCTCGGCCTTTCCGAAGGGGAAATCCTCCGCGAAGTCGAGCAGGCCGTCACAAAACTTGTGGATATGGAGCTTTCCGAGCGCATCCGCATGAAGGTGGAAGAGGGCCCTGCCCTCGAAGACCGCATCATGCGCTCCCTCGGCATTCTTACCTGTTGCCGCCTGCTCGAGGAACGGGAATTCGTGAGCCGTATTTCAGATATCAAACTCGGGATCGCGCTCGGGCTGTTCGGCGACGGCGGGAAGCGGGAAGTCCGCATCGACGAGCTCGATCGGCTCCAGATCGCCATGCGCCCGGGCGGGCTCAAGCTGCTCAGCCGCGAGGCCGCCGGGGCAGAGCGGCAGAGCGAGCTGAGGGCGCGTTATGTCGCCGAAAAATTGCGTAATATGAAACTTCTTTGATCGGAGGAGATCTTGAATACTTCCAAATACAGCGAGCATCTCGGGCAAGTGATGCTCATCGCACAAGAGGCGGCCAAGCGCTACGATACGACCTATATCGGCACCGAGCACCTTGTCTTCGCCATGCTCTGCGTCGACGACAGCACGGCGGGCAAGATCCTCGTCGAAGCGGGCGCCACGCTCGAGAAATACACCGAGGCCTTCCGCCGCTGCATCCAGCACGACGTGCCCATCTACGGCCTCACGCCGCGCACGAAGAAGGTCATGGAGCGGGCGGAAGAACTCTCCTTGGAGAGCAGCTCCTCCGCGCCCCTCGTGGGCACGGAGCATTTGATGCTCGCGATCATCATGGTCGACGAATGCCTCGCCGTCCGCATCCTCAGCAGCATCGGCACCGATCTTTCCCTGCTCGAAAACCGCCTCTCGGAATTCGTGGATAGCGACCTCGATGACGAAATTCCCCCCACCCATGTCCGCGATGACGTCTCACAGAGGATCGCCGAGAACCGCAGAAGGCTCCTGCAGACGGCCGCGAGAGCGGACGAGACGGAGAGCAGCAACGCACCCTATCTGCAGTATGGGCTCGACCTGACGCAGCGCGCCCGCGAGGGCAAGCTCGATCCCGTCATCGGGAGGAGAAGGGAGATCGAGAAGGTCGTCCAGATCCTTTCGCGCAGGACGAAGAACAACCCCGTCCTCGTGGGGGAACCGGGGGTGGGCAAGAGCGCCGTTATCGAGGGCCTTGCACGCGCCATCGTGGAGGGGGACGTTCCCGAGATCCTGCGCAATAAAAAAGTGTTCTCTCTCAACCTCACGAGCCTTTTGGCGGGGGCGAAGTACCGCGGCGACTTCGAGGAACGCTTAAAATCCGTCACCGACGCCATCATCAAGGATAAGAATATCATCCTCTTCATCGACGAGATCCACATGATCGTGGGCGCGGGGAGCTCCACCGAGAACAACATGGACGCTTCCAATATCCTAAAACCCATGCTCGCCCGCGGGGACCTGCAAACCGTGGGCGCAACCACCAACGAGGAGTACAGAAAGTATATCGAAAAGGACGCCGCTCTTGCGCGCAGGTTCACCCCCGTCCTCGTCGAACAGCCGAATATCGAGGACTGCATCGTCATCTTGCAGGGGCTCAAAGATAAGTACGAGGCGCACCACGGCGTCGCCATCACCGACGAGGCGATCGAGGCGGCGGTCAAACTCTCCGACCGCTATGTCACCGACCGTTTCCTGCCCGATAAGGCCATCGATCTCATCGACGAAGCCGCATCCCGCGCCCGTCTCAATTCCTACAACGGCCCCGCAGAGCTCCGCGAGATCGAGGATAAGCTCACCCGTCTCACGGCAGAGCGGGAGAAGGCGGTCAAGTGGCAAGATTACACCCGCGCCGCCCAGCTCACAAGCGAGATCGAGGAGAAGCGCGGCAGGCTCAATGCCCTTCGGCAGGAGTGGAACAGCAAACGCAGCGAGACCCACCTTTCCATCGGGGCGGAGGAAGTCGCCGAGATCGTCAGCGATTGGACGGGCGTCCCCGTCGTCAAGCTCACCGAGGAGGAGAGCGCCCGCCTCATTCATCTGGAAGAAGACCTTCATAAAAGAATTGTCGGGCAGGACGAGGCCGTCCGCGCTGTCTCCCGCGCCATCCGCCGCGCCAGAGCGGGCCTCAAAGACCCCAACCGTCCCATCGGCTCCTTCATCTTCGTCGGCCCCACGGGCGTGGGGAAGACCGACCTTTCCAAAGCCCTCGCCGAGACCATGTTCGGGGACGAGCGCACCATGGTCCGCCTCGATATGTCCGAGTACATGGAGAAGGGCTCCGTCACCAAACTCATCGGCGCGCCCCCCGGCTACGTCGGCTTCGACGATTCGCAGGGGACCCTCACAGAGCGTGTCCGCACCCGCCCGTACTCCGTCGTCCTCTTCGATGAGATCGAAAAAGCCCACCCCGACGTATTCAACATTCTCTTGCAGATCCTCGACGACGGACGCCTCACCGATAGCCGCGGCCGCGTCGTCTCCTTCAAAAATACCATCATTATTCTCACGTCCAACGTCGGCGCACACGAGGTGAAAGAGGTCGCCACCCTCGGCTTCGGCGAGGCGGCAAACGCCTACGAGGGCATGAAGGAAGATATCGAGCAGACCCTCAAAAAGCAGTTCAAACCCGAGTTCTTGAACAGGATCGACGAGATCGTCATCTTCCACAAACTCTCCCGCGAGGACGCCGTCGAGATCTGCGGAAAAATTCTCGAGTCCCTCCAAAAACGCCTCAAAGAGAAGGGCGTCACCATGCGCGTCACCGAGCGTGCGAAGCTCAAACTTGTGGAAGAGGGCTATAACGAAGAGTTCGGCGCCCGCCCCTTAAAGCGTGTCGTCCAGCGCCGTGTGGAGGATAAGATCTCCGAAGAAATTCTTCTCGGCAAGATCTCTTCGGGCTCCTCCGTCACCCTCGACGAACTCAACGGCGACTTCTTCTTCACCCTCTGACCTCAGACATGGTACCCTCGTAAGGCTTCCCCCATTCCAAGGGGGAAGCTGTCACCGCAGGTGACTGATGAGGGTTGGCCTACCCCATTCATGGGGGAGGCTCCCGCGGAGCGGGTGGTGGGGGTTGAATGGTAAGCGTCATTCTGAGCCGACCACGTCCAATGAAAACCGAGAGCCCATCCTCGAAGGATCCCCTTATACGCAGTCCTCTTGCCCCCTCCCGAGGAGGGGGGTAGGGGGGTGGGTACGAATTCTAAAACACGCCCCACCTCAGTCACCTGCGGTGACAGCTCCTCCCACGGAGGCGCCATATGCCCACCCGCCCCTTGCCCACCCCTTGAGGGGTGGGTGTCGCCTTTGGTGACGGAAGGGATGTCGCTCTTAAAATTCGCCACCCGCCCCGTAAACGGGGGCAGGTCTTGCCCCCACCCGCCCGTCCCTCCGTGTCATCCCGAGGGCGCAGCCCGAGAGGATCCCCTCATACGCAGTCCGCAAGGCTTCCCCCTCGCAATCGAGGGGGAGGGTGTCGCTTTAGCGACCGGTGGGGGAGAGCGCCTCCCTCGGGGAAAATTTTGCAGTACTGTCAAAGGTTGATAATCTTTGGCTGCAAAATTTTCTTGGCGTTTGCCCATATGCACGGGCAAACGCTGACCGCCCCGCCCGCACGTTCTAATCGTTGTCGAAGGGCGGCACGAGCGCCTTAGCGCGAAGTAACGCGGGACACTACCCGCGTGAGAAAAGCTGTCACGCTCTGCGCGACTGAGGTGGGGAATTCCAAAACACGTCACCTTGCCCGCTTCCAATTCGTCACCCTGAGCCTGTCGAAGGGTCACCGTATTGTAACAAGGTGATGTTTCGACTTCGCTCAACATGACGTGATTAATACTCCCCACCCCCTTCAAATCCCCCTCCCCAAGGAGGGGGTTTCGCTGCCTCCAATTGTTAATTTTTACCGAAACTTGGCGAATAATTTCAAACAAATTCGCATATTTGTGTTCCCTCTTAACATGAAATTATAATTTTTTTCACTTTTTTTCGAAAAAGTCTTGACATTCCCGCCCCGCCTGTTATAATAGATACGATGAGTGCATTGCGCCCGCGCATACTTCTATACGCGCGCAAGCGTAGCCGCCTCATCCAAAAACCAAAAAGGAGGGTGCCTTATGAAGGTTAAAGCCAAGCTTGGTCTCGTAGCGCTGCTTGCATGCTGCTCCATGGTCGGCATGGGCTTTGCCGGTTGGACGATCTCGCAAGACCCCTCCTCCCTCACCGCCTCCGTCACAGGCACCGTCACGGCAGAATCCGTCCTCAGCTGCAGCGCCCCCGAAATCGACGACCTGCACTACTCCTCTTTGGGCTTCACGAACGGAACCGCCGGCTCCA
>CANQCA010000018.1 GCA_947589585.1 uncultured Clostridia bacterium | reverse complement strand
AATACAATTTTGTGCGCGAGCGTGCGAGCAATGCAGAGAACGTCGCGGAGCTCATCACCGCCCTCGGCGTGAAGATCGAGGGGGAGATCGCCGACTTTTTGATGCTCGGCATGGTGACGGATACGGGCGGATTTTCGCACGAAGACGTGAACGGAGACAGCTTCCGCGCCGCCGCACTTGCCGCGGACGGGGGCGCGAGCGCGGAGAAAATTTCTTACGAGGCCATGCGCCGCCAGACGAAGGAGCGCGCGCAGATGTTCCTTTCCGTCGCCTCGCACATCCGCTACTTTGCGGACGATACGCTCGCTATCGCGCTCATCTCCCTCGAGACGCTTGCCCGCTTTCACCAAAAATCGGATGCGACGGAGGGGATCGTCGATTTCGCCCTCACCATCGACGGGGTGGAGGTCAGTGTCTCCCTTCTCGAGGTGAAGAAGGGGCAATATAAGGCTTCCTTCCGCTCCAAGGGGAAAGTGGACGTCAACGCCGTTGCAATGAAGTTCGGCGGCGGCGGGCACACCCTCGCCTCGGGTTGTATGTTCTTCGGCGAGGAAGAGGATATCTACGATAAGATCTGCTATGCCGTATGGCAAAACTCTTAAAATTATGACGGGATTTTTATGTGTGGTTAAGCCGACGGGCAGGTCCTCGGCGTTCATCGTGAATGTCTTAAAGCGCATCACGGGCACCCCCTGCGGCCACATGGGTACTTTAGACCCGTTTGCCTCGGGCGTTCTTCCCGTCGGGGTGGGGAATGCGACCCGCCTCTTCGACTTTTTTCTTGCGAAGAAGAAGACCTACCTCGCAACCTTCCGCTTCGGCGCGACGACGGATACTTTAGACCCCGAGGGGGAGATTTCCCTCGGCGGAACGATTCCCACGGAGGAAGAGATCAAAGCCGTTCTTCCCCGCTTTCTCGGTGAGATCGAGCAAGTTCCCCCGATATATAGTGCGAAAAGCATCGACGGGAAGCGCAGCTATGAGCTCGCAAGGCGGGGGGAAGAGGTCGCTCTCCCCCCCAAAAATGTAACGATCGAGGCGTTCGACCTGCTCAAAAAGACGGGGGAGGACTGCTTTGAATTTCGTATCACCTGCGGAGCGGGCACGTATATCCGCGCCCTCGCCCGCGATCTTGCAAAAGCGCTCGGCACTTTGGGTTATTGCACCCTTCTTCGCCGCACGCAAAGCGGTTTTTTCACCGAGGAGATCGCCGTTCCTTTCGAAGAAATCACCCCCGAGACATGGAAAAGTTATCTCATTCCGTCGGATGCGGCGATCGACCTTCCCGCTATCGATATCCAGGATGCGCGGCTCTACAACGGCATTGCCGTAGAGACGCAGCTCGAAGAGGGGCTGTATAAGCTCTACCGCGCGGGGGAGTTCTACGGTCTCGCACGGGCGGCGGGGGGACGCCTTAAGACGGAGAAAAAGCTATGCTGACCTATGCGTTCGGCGAAAAGATACCCTCGCCCTGCGCCCTCGTGCTCGGCGGCTTCGACGGGCTGCATTTAGGGCACCGCGCACTTCTTTCCGTAGCGAAAAAGAGGGGATTGCCCGTCGCCGTCACGACGATGTTCGGCGGCAAGGGGAAGGCGCTCTTCACACGGGCGGAGCGGGAATTTCTCTTCTCGCGGGCTGGGATAGATATCGCCATCGAGATAGCCTTCACCGAGCAGTTTCAAAACACCTCGGCGGAGCAATTTCTCATAACACTTCTCGAAAATGTAGATGCGCGCCTTCTCGTCTGCGGCGAAGATTTCCGCTTCGGAAGGGGCGCTTTGGGAACGGCGGAGCTTCTCAAAACCTATGCGAAGAATGTCTTCGTTCAAAAGACAGTGACGACGCTCTCAGAGGAGAGCGGGCAGGCGCGCAAGATCTCGACGACTGCCTGTAAAGATTTCTTAAAAGCGGGGGATCTTCCCGCGCTCAACGCCTTTCTTGAAACCGCAGACTTTTACGGAAGCGCCTATTTTGTGCAGGGCGAAGTGGAGCACGGCAGAGAAGTTGGAAGGACGTACGGTTTTCCCACACTCAATCTCTCCGTCCCCGAGGAAAAACTTCTGCCGTCCGACGGCGTCTACGGCGGGCTGTGCGCAACGCCGAAGGGGAACTTCCCCACCATTTTGAATATCGGCTCCCGCCCCACTTTCGGGGTGGAAGAGCGTAAGATTGAGGCATACTTAGACGGCTTTTCGGGCGACCTCTATGGCGAAACCGTGCGCCTCTATCCCATGGAGTTCTACCGCCCGATCGAAAAATTCCCCTCCGTGGAAGCCCTCAAAACCCAACTTCAAAGCGATATCTCCCGCCTTCAAAAGGCTGCCCCCTTTGAAGGGGGCGGCTCCGCCGTAGGCGGTGGTGGGGGTTGAAATTCTTTCTTTCCCTCAATGAGCGGGGAAATGGTATAAATGTGCCCCCACCTGTCACGGCGAAGCCGTGCCACCCGCCCCCGTAAACGGGGGCAGGTCACACTTTCAAACAACCATATGACCAAAAACGCGGCACCCATGTCCGCGATATACCCTTTCGAAAGGAGTTCCAAATGATAAAATTCGGACCGAGCGGCAACAGTATTTCCTTTGCCGAAGAGGGGCATAGCCACACCGAGGAAGCGGCTGCATTTGTTAAGGCGCGCGGTCTCGATTGCTATGAGTATTCCTTCGGCAGAGGCATTCATATGACGGAGGAGAAGGCACGCGCCATCGGCAAAACCTTCGAGGCGGCCGGCGTGGAAATTTCCGTACATGCGCCTTACTTTATCAACTTCGCCAACCCCGACGACGAGATGGCCGAAAAGTCCTTCGGCTACGTCTTGGACAGCGCGAAAATGCTCCGTCTTCTCGGCGGGCACCGCCTCGTCTTCCACCCCGCATCGCAGGGGAAAGAGGACCGCGCCGCCGCCGTCCTGCGCACCTTGGACCGCTTCAAAATTTTGCGCGATAAAATCTATGAAAGCGGGCTCGACGATCTCATGTTCTGCCCCGAGACGATGGGCAAGATCGCCCAGATCGGCACCATCGAGGAGATCGCAAAATTTTGCGAAGTCGACCCCGTCTTCACCCCCTGCGTGGATTTCGGCCATGTGAACGCCCGCGAGCAGGGCAGCCTCAAGGTGGCGGTGGACTACCGCGTCCGTTTGCAGTATCTTATCGACCGCCTCGGATACGATCGCATGAAGCACTTCCATGTGCATTTTTCCAAGATCCAATACGGCGCAAAGGGGGAGCTGCGCCACCTCACCTTTGCGGACACCGTCTATGGGCCGGAATTCGAACCGCTTGCCCAAGTTTTGAAAGAGCTCAACCTCGAACCGTACATCGTCTCCGAATCCGACGGCATGCAGGCGGAGGAAGCCATGGAGATGAAAAAGATATACGAACGAACTATGCTTCAATAAGAAAATCGGCCGCTTTAAGCGGTCGATTTTCTTATTCACAGACTTTTGCGTTACGCACTTTTGCTGTCGGGCAGAAGTGTTAGAACTTCTTCAAGGATCTCGGTGCGGCGTCTATCGATGCGAGTTTCGTATTCGGCAACCAACTTGTCGTTTTCTTCCTTATCTTTTGTGAATTTTGCATAGGCGATCTTGTAGGTCTTATTTGCTTTGACTGCGCAGACGATGCAGACTACGACGATAGCTGCAAGCGGGATGACCGCACAGAGGAGGAAAATCAGAGAACCTGACGAGATCGCTCCCGCTAACGCGAATGCGCCGACGAATAAAACGGTAAACATGATCCCAAGAGCTTTTCCGACATTTGATGAAGGAGCTTTGATCGCAACCTTCGGCGATTCTTCTTTCGGGTTATAATATTCTTCCTCAAGATCGCAGATCTTTTTATAGTTCGGCATGTCTTTATCGCGTGAAAATCGTGCGGAAATATAGTGTGTGACCGTTTTTTGCGTGACAGGCGTCGATTCCCAATGGACGTCGTGATAATTTCCGAAGATGTCTTCTCTGCCGACCAAGTGCGTTTCATTGCTCAAGATCTCGGTATTTTCATTGTATACTTCCTGCGTCTGCTCTAATTTCCAACCCCAAACTTGCATCGCTTGACAAATATCGTCGAGATCTTCGGGTTCACATTTTTCTGTTCGGTACTCTAACATATATTTCTCCTGTAAAATGAATTATTTACAGTTTACTCTCAAAAAATGAGAATGTCAAGCAAAATTCTCAAATTTTGATAAATTTTTTAGCGATGGATCAATCTGGGAATGTGGACTTCCGACGCAACTTAAAACTTCTCCGCACGGCAAAGGGAATGGGGCAGAGGGAGCTAGCCGAGCTTATGAATACGACGATCAAGACGATATCCCATTGGGAGACGGGATACAGCGAGCCTTCCATCGTACAGCTCATATGTCTTGCGGATATCTTCGACGTTACTCTCGACGATTTGGTCGGACGGGACGTCTGAGTTTCGCATGGAGTTTTTTTATACAGGCGATTTCGTTTGGCCGAACGCGGCTTTTCTTCCGCGCTGATGCAATGCCAATGCCATGAGGGAAGCTCGATTTCTCCCTCATCTTTTTATCTATTTTATAAAAACCGTTGACTTATGCAACTTGATTTGCTATAATAAAGCCATGCTACCCGATAAAGTACAAAAAATCTATCAGCAAGCGGGGGCGGATGCACTCTTTTTGGAATGCGATTTCCTCCGCAAATACCTTACCGACTTCTATTCGACGGACGGCTATGTCCTCGTGACGGAGAACTTGTGCACGCTCGTTGCCGATCCCCGCTACTACGAGGCTGCAAGGAGGAAATTCAGGAACAGCCGCATCCGCGTCGTCGAGGGGGGATATAAGGAGGCGATGGAGTTCGCCGCGCCCTATCATAAGCTCGGCATTCCCTATCCCTTCGTGAGCGCCGCCGCACTCAGGAAATATGAGGAAGCCGGCCACGAGACGCTCGACTGCATGCCCGCCCTTGCCTCTTTCATGGTAGTGAAGGACGCCGGCGAGCTTTCCCGCATCCAGAAGGCATGCGAGATCGCGGAAGACGCCTTCAACGCCTTGCTCGGGCAGATCAGAGAGGGGATGACGGAGACGGATGTTGCCGCACTTCTCGAATACTACATGCGTTCCTTGGGGGCAAGCGGGACCTCTTTCGATACCATCTGCGCCTTCGGTGCGAATGCGAGCATGCCGCACTACGAGACGGGGACGACCAAGCTCAGATTCGGCGATCCTGTCCTCATCGATTTCGGCTGCAAGTTCGAGGGGTATTGTTCGGATATCACCCGCTCCTTCCTCTTCGGCGACGATAAGCGGCACGACGAATTCAAGAAGCTTCACAGCATCGTTTTGCTCGCACATGAGCTCGCAAAAGAGCGCATCGCGTCGGGCATGACGGGGAAGGAAGCTGATGCCGTTGCGCGCAACTACTTCAGATCCAAGGGGATCGACGATAAGTTCACCCATTCTCTTGGCCACGGCGTGGGGCTTCGCATCCACGAGGCACCCTATCTTTCGCCCAAGGGGGAAGAGGTCTTGCAGGACGGGATGGTCTTCTCCATCGAACCCGGTTTATACATCCCCGGCGAGATCGGCATCCGTATCGAGGATACCGTCACGCTCTCGGGCGGCAGAGTCACTTCTCTTATGAAGAAAACGAGCCGTAAAGCGCTCATTATTCTATAACATTCAAAAACGTTCAGCGATAAGGAGATTTTTTCTATGGCACAGATCTTGGCAGGCGATATCCGCAAGGGCACGACGTTCGAATACAAGAGCGGCGTCTACACCGTCGTCGAATTCCAGCACGTCAAGCCCGGCAAGGGCGCAGCATTCGTCCGTACGACGCTGAAAAACGTCGTCACGGGGCAGGTCCTCTCCGACGAGACCTTCAACCCGACCGCAAAGCTCGAGACGGCGCAGGTCGAGACGAAGAAGATGACCTATTCCTATAACGACGGCGAATTCTATTATTTCATGGACGATGAGTTCAACCTCACCCCCCTCAACCACGATCAGGTCGCGGATGCGCTCAAGTATATCCGTGAGAACGATACCGTCACCGTCCGTTTCCTTTATGATAACGCTTTCTCCGTCGAACCCGAGAACTTCGTCGAGCTCAAGGTCATCGAGGCGGAACCCGGCGTGAAGGGCAACACTGCGACCAACGTCACCAAGGCGGCAAAGGTCGAGACGGGCGCTACCTTCCAGGTCCCCATGTTCGTCAACGAGGGCGATACCATCCGTATCGATACCCGCACGGGCGAATATATGTCGAGAGTCTGATCTCTTTGGGCGGGAGTTATCCCGCACGCGGCCAAGCCGCAATATAGGCGTAAAAATGAGATTCGTCGCACAGCGCGTTTCGCATGCGGCGCTTTCCGTAGATGGCGCGCCCGTCTCCGAGATCGGATACGGGCTTGTCGTTTATTTCGGCGTGAAAGCGGGGGACGGCGAGGCGCAGGCAGAAAAATGTATGAGAAAGCTTGCCGATCTGCGCGTCTTCGAGGATGACGAGGGCAAGATGAACCGCTCCCTCCGCGATGTGGGGGGAGAAGTCCTTCTCGTCTCCCAGTTCACCCTTCTCGGCGATATCTCGCACGGGAACAGGCCGAGCTTTACCTTGGCGGAACGCTCCGAGCGCGCCAAAGCGCTCTACGAATATGCGGGGCGCTGTCTATCCTCGCTCGGGATACCCGTGAAGATGGGGATCTTCGGCGCGGACATGCACATCGAGCAGATAAACGAAGGGCCCGTGACCATCTTATTCGAGGCATAATTTTTCCTTTGTGAATGTTATTTGGAGGCAGTATGGGATTTTTCGCCCGCATCAAGCAATTTTTTTCCCGCAATAAAAAACAGCCCGTTTTGGGGCTCGCCCTCGGCAGCGGCGGGGCGAAGGGCATGGCGCATCTCGGCGCGCTCAAGGCCTTCGAAGAGGAGGGGATCTCCTTTTCCGTCATTACGGGCGCAAGCATCGGAGCCATCGTCGGCGCCCTCTACGCACAGGGCTACTCTTCCGCAGATATGGTGGGCATCGTCGAGAGCCTCAACGCGAAGGAATTTACGAAGAACCTCAAGCCCTTTGCCGATCTCTCCTTTGCGGAAAAGTATCTGGAGCCCTATCTCGATGTGGATATCACCGAGCTCAAAAAGCCCTTTGCGGCATCCGTGACGGACGCGAGGACGAATGAGAACGTCACCCTGAAGAGCGGAAAGGCCGCCCGCGCTCTGACGGCTTCCGCTGCCATCCCGCCCTTTTTCCGCGGCGTCGAGATCGACGGGGTGAAGTATTTCGACGGTGCATTTTCCAACGCCGTTCCCGCCGATACCTGCCGCGAGCTCGGGGCCGAGTTCGTCGTCGGGATCGATCTTGCCGCCTTCACCCGCCCCGAGGAAGAGAAGGGCCGTATCCAGCGCATGCTTGGAAGCGCCTTGAACGCGATGACGCCCGTAAAATATCTCGAGGACTGCCGCACGCGCGGATATGAATATTCCGACCTCATGCTCCGCCCCAACCTTATCGCCTTCAATTCGACAGACGTTTCCCGTGCCGCCATGGCCGAGATGTTCGAGATCGGATACAAGGAGGCCAAGGATCACATGGAAGAGCTCAAGGCCGCGATCCGGGAGGCCTCGCGTGGAAGAGCACGCAAACGCACCAAGTGAGCCGACCCCGCTTCCACGCAAGAAGAAGGATCCCGACCGAAAGGCGCTCATAAAGCATTTGACGATCGCGGGCGTTTCGGCTGTCCTGGTACTTGCCATCGCCCTGCTTTTTTATTTTCTTCCCTTTCGCGAGCTTCTTCCCGCCTATGCCATCCCTGCGAGAGGAGAGGGGGAGATGCGCCTTCATTTCATCGATGTGGGGGAAGGCGATGCAACGCTCATAGAGTTCCCGAGCGGGAATTGCCTGCTGATCGACGGCGGCGACGGAAGTTTGGAAAATACCAATCACCTGATACGCTACCTCGGCGGATTGGAGATGAAGAGCCTCAGCGTCGTTTCCTCGCATGCTGACGCAGATCACTGCGGCGGGCTTCAAAGCGTCATCGAGAATTTCCCCGTGGAAAAGCTCTACCTGCCCGTACTTCCCTCCGATACGGGGAGCTATCTCGGTATGGTGGAGGCGGCAGAACAAAGGGGCGTGGAGACGGAAACGCTCACGCGCTACGGCTGCATCGGGGAAGAGGGTGCCTATGCCGTCTGCATCTCGCCCTATTCCGCGGGAGAAGAGGAGAGCAACGATTCTTCCGCCGTGCTCTATGTGCGCGGATGCGGCGTAAACGCCCTTCTCGGCGCGGATATCTCCTCTGCCCGTGAGCGCAGGCTCCTCGGCGAATGGGATCTCGATAACGAAATATTCAATAGCGGGAACTGCGAAGTGGACCTTCGCGACGTCGATATTTTGCGCGTCTCCCATCACGGGTCTGCGTCTTCTTCCGCCGCGGAATGGCTTCAACTTATCGATCCCGAAGTCGCCGTCATCTCCTGCGGGCGGGATAATGACTATGCCCATCCCGCCGAGGAGACGATCGCAAGGCTGACGGAGTGCGGGGCGAATATCTTACGTCTCGACGAGGTTGGGGATGTTCTCATCACCCTTCATGACGGAAGCTATATCGCCCAACCGCTGAATTTGAAGTGAGGTTTTTATGAAGATCACAACGGCCGGTGAATCGCACGGGAAGGGCCTTTTTGCCATCATCGAAGGGCTTCCGAGCGGCCTTGTTTTGGACATGGGTGCCATCGACGCTGCTCTCATGCGCCGTCGGAGCGGCTACGGACGGGGGGAACGGCAGCGCATCGAATGTGATAAGGCCGAGATTTTATCGGGGATCATGAATGCCGCGACGACGGGAAGCCCCCTCACGATCGCCATATGGAACCGCGACGAGGGCTCTTTGCGGGAAAGGCCGCTCACATCGCCACGCCCGGGGCATGCGGACCTTGCAGGCGCCATGAAGTTTCATCTCGACGATGCACGCGCCATCTCCGAGCGGGCCTCCGCACGGGAGAGCGCCGTCCGCGTCGCCGCAGGGGAGATCTGCCGCCAACTTCTCGGGTATCTCGGCGTTTCGATCTCGGGCTACATCCGCTCGGTGGGCACCGTCTCGGATGAAAAATTCTATCCCTTTTCCGCGCTCACATCCCGCGACAGTGAACTCGGCATGCTCGATGAGATGCTCTGCCGCCGCGCGAAAGCCGGGATCGACGAGGCATCGGCTTCGGGCGATACGCTCGGCGGGGTCGTCGAGGTGCGCGTCGATGGCTTGAAGAGCGGGTTCGGTAGCTGTATGACGTACGCCGAAAAGCTCGACGCCCGCATTTCGGGAGCACTCATGAGCATTCAGGCCGCCAAGGGCGTGGAATGGGGCGCGGGGTTTGCGGGTGCGGCCCTTCGCGGAAGTGCGTTCCACGATGAAATTTTTTTGCAAGCGGGAAGGCCGTTTCGTAAGACTAACCGCGCGGGCGGCGTAGAGGGGGGAATGTCCAACGGGGAGGAGCTCGCCGTCCGTGTCGCGATGAAGCCCATCCCCACCCTGCAAAAGGGGCTTGCCTCCTTTGAGCTTTCAAGCGGAAAGAAGTCGTGCGCGGCAATAGAGCGCGGCGATGTGTGCGCCATCCTCGCATTCGAACAGATCTGCGAGAGCGTCGTCGCTTCCGAGCTCTGCGCCGCCGTACTTGCCCGCCTCGGGGGCGATACGCTCTGCGAGGTCATATCCCGCTACGGAGAATTGCCGCTATGAAGGAGCTTTGTCTGACTTCCGAAACGCGCGAGGTTTGCCGTGTCATCTTTTCACGGCTCGATGCGGAAACCCTCGTCAGAGAGCTCGGCGGCAACGTCTTTCTCTTCACCGACGAGGTCGTCGCCCGCCTCTATAGCGAGTGGCTCGAAAAAGCCCTTCACACGAAAATTGGCTATACCATGTCCGCGGGTGAGGCTCACAAAGACGCTCAGACGCTTCTTTCCCTTCTCTCCGAAATGGCGAAAAAGGGCTGCGATCGCAACACTGTTCTCGTCGCCTTCGGGGGCGGCGTCGTGTGCGATCTGGGCGGGCTCGCCGCGAGCCTTTATATGCGCGGCATCGACTGCGTCTTTATTCCGACCAGCCTTCTTTGCGACGTCGACGCCTGCATCGGCGGGAAGACTGCGATAGATTTTTGCGGCGTCAAAAATCTTTTGGGAAGCATCCGCCTGCCCCGCGCCGTTTTCATCGACCCCGTTTTTTTGCGCACCCTTCCCCGCGTCGAACTCATCTGCGGGCTGGGCGAGATCGTCAAGCATGCCGCCCTTTGCCCTTCGCTCTTCCAAAAGCTCTGTGCGCAGGACGACCTCTTCGACCTCGATTTTCTCTCTTCGCTCTTACCCGAAAACGTTGTGTTTAAGGCGGGCATCGTCGAGCGCGATCTGAAGGACAAAGGCCAAAGGCAGTGTCTGAACCTCGGCCACACGACGGCGCATGCGCTCGAACTCTCCGAAGGCGGCCTTTCTCACGGAGCATGTGTGCTTTGCGGGATCGTCTTCGAGGCGGAGCTTGCAAAAAAATATCTTGCATGCGATGCGGACTATCTCGATTGCCTCGAATCGCTCTGCCGCCGCATTCTGCCCATTTCCCTTGAGGGGCTCGATGTCGCGAAGGCGGCGCACCTTGCCCGCATGGATAAGAAGAACGCAGGGGAGAAAATTTCCTGCATCGTCCCGACGAAGCGGGGAGAATGGGCGCGTTTGGAACTTGCACCAAAGCAGTACGAGGAAGATCTCCTCGCGATAAGGAGCAGGCTATGATGCGCCTCGCCGTCGTGGGGGAGCACGTCGAAAATTCGCACAGCCCCGAAATCCACGGCTTTTTATTCAATAAATTTAATAAAACCTGCACCTATGAGAAGGTGAGTATTTCGCAGGACAGATTTCACGAATGTGCGGAAGAGCTCTTTTCCCGATTCGACGCCTTCAATGTGACCGTTCCCTTCAAACAGGCCATTCTCCCGCACCTGCAAAGCTTGCAGGGGAACGTGGAACTGCTCCTCTCCGCAAATACCGTTATATCTGACGGACGGGAAGGGTACAGCACGGACGGGGGCGGATTTTTGCTCATGCTCTCGGCCGCCGGCCTTGAGGTGCGGGGGAAACGCATCCTCGTGCTCGGCGCGGGCGGTGCGGGCAGAAGCGTCGTCTTCGCCCTCTGCAATGCGGGTGCGGAAGTGTTTGTCTACGAGAAGGATGTCTTCCGTCTCGAGACCTTCCGCCGCCGCATGGGCATGTTTACGATCTGCAGACAGCTTCCGCTAAGGCCCTTCGATCTCATCGTGAACTGCACGGGCATCGGCATGCACGGGACGGAGGGGATGCTTCCCACGGCCGAATACGAAGGGGGAAGCACGGGCTCCGTCGAGCCCCTTCTATCCCTCTGCGGCGGGGCGGTCGACCTCATCTACGAGCCCGCCCGCTCAGAATTTCTGCGCGTCGCAGAGAAGTATAAAAAGCCCACCTTAAACGGCGAGGCGATGCTCTTTTTTCAGGCATATCTTGCGGATTGCATCATCCTGGGGCGGTACTCTTCCCCCGGTGAGGCATGCACACTTTGGGAAAAATACAGGGAGACACTATGAAGATTCTTGTCATCAACGGCGTAAATTTGCAGCTCACGGGCTACCGCGAGAGGGAGATCTACGGAGCGGAAACGCTCGAGGAGATCAACGAGGAGATCGCCGCCTTTGCAAAAGAGCGCGGACACGAGGCGGAGTTCTTCCAGAGCAACATCGAGGGAGAGATCTGCACCGCTATAGGGGAAGCCGCTTCCTCCTACGACGGCATTGTGATCAACGCGGGGGCGTATGCGCACTACTCCATCGCCATCCGCGACGCCATTGCGGCGGTCTATATCCCCGTCGTCGAAGTGCACATGTCCAACATTTTATCGCGGGAAGCCTTCCGCCAGACCTCCGTGATCTCCGAAGTATGCAAGGGATGCATCATCGGGTTCGGCAAGAAGAGCTACCTGCTCGCCTTGGAGAGCCTCTTCCTATGAACATCGTCCTTTGCGGCATGCCGGGCGCGGGCAAGACTTCCGTCGGGCAAGCGCTCGCCCTGATGACGGGCAGAAAATTCACGGATACCGACGTGGAGATCGCCTCCCGCTTCGGGAGCATTGCGGGCATCTTTTCCCGGTATGGAGAAGAATTTTTCCGCGCCGAAGAGAAAACGCTCTGCCGCGCCCTACAGGATGAGGACAGCCTGATCATTGCGACGGGCGGGGGAACGGTTTCAGACGGCGAGAACCTTTCTTATCTCAGGAAGAGGGGCAAGATCGTCTTTCTGCGCGCAAAGTGCGCCACGCTGCTTGCTCGCCTCGGATCGGCCCGGGGCCGCCCGCTCCTTCAAGGGGATGTTGAGAAAAATCTTTCCGCCCTTTACGAAAAGCGCACGCCCGTCTACTTAAAAGCGGCAGACCTTGTCGTCGATACCGATGCGCTGACTGTGCGCGAAGCAGCAAAAATAATTTTGGAGGCAATCGGATGAAATACGCTGTCATTTCGGGCGGCACACGGGGCATCGGGCTTGCGACCGCCCGCCTTCTCTTTGAAAAAGGTTACACCGTCCGCGCCCTCTATGGGAGCAGCGAAGGGGATGCCGAACGCGCCCGCGCCCTTCTTCCCCATGTGGAATTTGTGCGCGCCGACGTTTCAAACGAGGAGGAGCTGAAGGCCGCCTTGCAAGATCTTCCCCGGATCGACGCGCTCGTAGCCAATGCGGGGGTCCCGCTCTTTGCGCAGGTGCAGGATACGACGATCGGGCAGTATCACCACATCATGGATGTGAACATGGGCGGCGTGTTCCTGCTTTGCAAACATGCGGTGAAAAAGATGCTCGGCTTGGGCGGCGCAATCGTCACCGTCTCCTCCGTCTGGGGGGAGAAGGGGGGGAGTTGCGAGAGCGTTTACTCGGCCTCGAAGGGCGCAGTCATCGCCTTTTCCAAGGCACTTGCAAAGGAGCTCGCCCCGTCGAACATCCGCGTAAACAGCGTCGTCCCCGGCGTCATTGATACGAAGATGAACGCCCGCCTTTCCGAGGAGGAGAAGAGGGCGCTCGAAGAGGAGATCCCGCTCGGGCGGATGGGGACGTCGGAAGAGGTCGCCTCGGCAATTTTGTTCCTTTTGGAGAATGGATATGTGACGGGCGCATCGCTTGCCGTCGACGGCGGCTTCTGCCTGTAAAGAGGGCATTTTGCGCGATTTTACTCGTTTGCAAAGTACTATGCGTGACATAATCGGCGAAAATCCGTGATTTTTGCGGCAAATTATGAAAAAAATTCTTCGATAAAGAGGAGTTTTTTTATTTTTTTGCGAAATAAATATACGATGAAAGAAAAAACGTATGAGAAGGAAGCGGCGTTTTTATCGCCGTATGCGACCATGTCGAAGGATACCCGCGGCAGATCGCGCGAGGAACAGCCGTGCGCCATGCGCACGGATTTTCAACGTGACCGCGACCGCATCATCTATTCCAAGGCCTTTCTTCGCCTCAAGAATAAGACGCAGGTATTCTTTGCGCCGGACGGCGACCACTACATGTCCCGTCTCACCCATACACTCGACGTGAGCCAGATCGCCCGATCTATTGCGCGCTGCCTCTCCCTGAACGAAGATCTTTGCGAAGCCATCGCGCTCGGGCACGACCTCGGGCACACCCCCTTCGGCCATGTGGGGGAGAGGGTCCTCGACCGCATCTCGCCCTGCGGCTTCCACCATCACGAACAGTCTCTTCGCGTGGTGGACAAGCTGGAAAAGGACGGCAAGGGCCTCAATCTCACCTACGAGGTGAGGAGCGGCATCCTCAACCATACTCCTGCGGGGAAACCCGAGACGCTCGAAGCCGAGATCGTGCGCCTTGCCGACCTCATCGCCTATATCAATCACGATATCGAGGATGCCATCCGCGCCGGATTTCTGAAAAAGGAAGATCTTCCCGCGGGGCCCATCGCACTTCTCGGGAACCGCACTTCGGAGCGTATCAACTCCGTCATCACGGATATTCTGCGCGAATCCTCGGGTAAGCCCTATGTCCGCACCTCCGAAGAGATGGGCGCGGCCCTTCGCGAGCTCCGCACCTTCATGTTCGTCAACGTCTATGAGCAGGCAAATAAGCTTATTCAGGAGAGTGCGGAACGCATGCTCGGCGCCCTCTATACATATTTCGAGGACCGTCCCAATGAGCTTCCGCCCCGCTACCTTCCCATCCTCGCCACGGACGGGATCCCCCGCGCCGTTTGCGATTATCTCTCGTCCATGACCGACCGCTATGCGGTGGATCTTTTCAAGAAGCTCTTCGTCCCGCGGGAGGGATTCGTATGAACGGCTCGGATTTTGCCGAATTCCTCCATATCATCAAGGAAAAAAACGATATCGTCGACGTCATCGGTTCCTATGTCAAGCTCGAGAGGAGAGGGTATAGCTACTGGGCGTGCTGCCCCTTCCATCACGAGAAGACCCCTTCCTTTGCCGTCAATGCCGCCGAACGCTACTACCACTGCTTCGGTTGCGGGAAAACGGGCGACGTCATCACCTTCATCAAGGAATATGAGAACGTCGAATTCCGCGATGCGCTTACCATTCTCGCTGCCCGCGTAGGGCTCGAGGTGCCCGCCTTCGACGACCGCTCCGCAGAGGAGGCCGCCGAGAAAAAGAGAAAGCGGGACAGGCTCATCTCGCTCATGCGCGACGCCGCCCGCTTCTACCTCGGCAATCTCTACTCGGGCAAGGCATCGCCGCATACCGACTATCTCGCAAAGCGGGGCATCGCTCCCTCGACGATGAAAAAGTTCGGGCTGGGCGCTTCGTTGGATTATACAAGCCTTCCCGCCTATCTCTTCGCGCAGGGCTATACTCCCGAGGAATGTGTGGAGAGCGGGGCATGCGTGAAGACGGATGAGGGAAGGATCATCGATGCGGAGGGGGAACGCCTCATCATTCCCATCATCAACAATTTAGACGAAGTGATCGCCTTCGGCGGAAGGGTGTTAAAACCCACCGACCGTGCAAAATATAAGAACACACGCGAGACGATGCTCTTCAACAAGAGCAAAAATCTCTTCAATATCAACCTTGTCAAAAAAGAGAAGCGGGCGGGCGGGATCCCGTCCCTCATCATGGTAGAGGGCTATATGGATACCATCTCCCTCTATCAGGCGGGGTTCAGAAATGTTGTTGCAAGCATGGGCACATCGCTCACAAAGGAGCAGGCCCGCCTGTGCAAACGCTATACGGATACGGTATTTATCAGTTACGACGGCGACTTTGCGGGGCAGAAGGCGAACCTTCGGGGACTGGATATCCTGAAGGAAGAAGGGCTTAAGGTACGCGTCGTGCCTCTTCCCGATGGGCTCGACCCCGACGACGTCGCAAGGCAGCAGGGGGAGGAAGGGTACAGGAAATGTCTGGATAGCGCCATGCCGCTCATCGACTTCCGCATCCTTTCGGCGCAGAGGAAATACGACCTTTCCGACCCATACGCAAGGCGGGAATTCGTGCAGGAAGCGCTCTCCATCGTGCGGGAGGCCGAGAGCGCGGCGGAGCGGGAGGAGCTTCTCAAACGCATTTCCGCTCTCTCCGATGTGAGTTATACGTCGCTCTCGCGCGATCTCGAATCGCAAAAGCGCCTTCCCCCCAAGGAGCCGCAACCCGCCGCTCCCCAGAGGGAAGAGAGTGTGGACGGCGACAAAAAGGCGGCGCGCTTCGTGCTCGCATGCTGCCTGCTTTCCAAGCCGTTTGCAACAGCGTGCGACCTTTCGGCATATGATTTTTCCGATGAGGAACACCGCCTCATCGCACAGTACATCATCGCGGGGAGAAGGGAGGGCCGCGTGCGCCCGAGCGGGCTCTTCGATATCGTCAGCCCCGACGGTGAACTCTCCGAGATCCTCAATCTCGACTACGGCGATAACCTCGAGGGCGAGGCCGCGGAAAAATATTTCAACGATTCGCTCACAAAGCTCGAGATGCGCTCCCTCACACAGCGCATCGCCCTCGGGCGGGAGCGGTACGATGCGGCGCAGACTTTGGATGAACAGCGCGAGATCCTTCACCGCATCAACGATTACACCAAGAGACTCAACGAACTCAAAAGGCATGGGAGGTAGAGCATGAATGTTACCGAAGAAAAATTGAACGACCTTATCGGGGATATCGCATCCGAATATAAGATGAAGGGCAGTATTTCCACCAACGCCCTCTGTGATGCGCTCGAAAAATACGACCTTTCCCCCAATCAGATCGAACAGGTCTATAAGGCTCTGCCCGAAATGGGGATATCCGTCTACGACGAGGACGAGCGCGACCGCGAGCTCTTCGAACAGGCGCTCTCGGATATCGGGCTCGACGATCCCGTAAAGATGTATCTCAAGGATATCGGGAGAGTGCCCCTTCTCTCGGGCGACGAGGAGATCGAGCTCGCCCGCAAGATGCAGGAGGGGGACGAGGCCGCAAAGCGCCGTCTCTCCGAGGCAAATCTGCGCCTCGTCGTCTCCATCGCAAAGCGCTATGTCGGGCGCGGCATGCTCTTTTTAGACCTCATACAGGAGGGCAATTTGGGGCTCATGAAGGCGGTGGAGAAGTTCGACTACCAGAAGGGCTTCAAATTCTCGACGTATGCGACATGGTGGATCCGCCAGAGCATCACCCGCGCCATCGCCGACCAGGCCCGCACCATCCGCATTCCCGTGCACATGGTGGAGACCATCAACAAGCTCACCCGCGTCTCGCGCATGCTCCTTCAGGAGAACGGCCGCGAGCCCACGCCCGAGGAGATCGGCGAAGCCATGGGGATCGAGCCGCAGCGCGTCATCGAGATCCAGAAGATCGCGCAGGACCCCGTCTCTCTGGAGACGCCCATCGGCGAGGAAGAGGATTCCCACCTCGGCGACTTTATCGAGGACGACAAGACGCAGACCCCCGGCGACAGCGTGACTTCCATCATGCTCAAAGAACAGCTTCTCGGCGTTCTCGATACCCTCACCCCGCGCGAGGAGAAGGTTTTGCGCCTGCGCTACGGCATCGACGACGGCAAGCCCCGCACCCTCGAGGAAGTGGGCAGGGAGTTCAACGTCACGCGTGAACGCATCCGCCAGATCGAGGCCAAGGCGCTCCGCAAACTCCGCCATCCCTCGCGGAGCAAGAAACTCAGAGACTTCCTCGATTGATGACAAGGCGAATTGCCGAGATCTGCTCGCATCTCACCCCCGCGCGCGTATTTGTCGACGTCGGTTGCGACCACGGCTATATGACGCGGTACATGTTCAAAAACAGCCTCTGCGAACGGGCGTATCTCACCGATATCCATGCGGGGAGCCTCGAAAAGGCGAAAACGCTGCTCAAAAACGAGGTGGAGGCGGGCAGGTGCATTCCCGTTCTCTGCGACGGACTGGACGACGTGAAAGAGCCGTGCGACCTCGTGCTCATCGCGGGGCTGGGCGGCGAGGAGATCGTAAAAATTCTCTCCCGCGTACCTCTCCCCGCGCGGTTCGTGCTTCAACCCATGAAAAACAGCGAGAAACTCCGCGCCTATCTCGTGGAGCGCGGGGCGCAAATTCTCTCGGATTACACCTTTGAGGACGGGAAGTTCTACGACCTCATCG
>CANQCA010000017.1 GCA_947589585.1 uncultured Clostridia bacterium | reverse complement strand
TCCTTACCGTCCTTGCCGGGTGCACCGTCTGCGCCATCTTTTCCGTTCGTACCATTTGTGCCGTCGGTACCGTCTTCACCCTTAGGACCCTGCTCTCCTTTTTCACCCTTGACGGAGCCGAGGTTGACGGGTTCACCCTCGGTGAGTTCGACGATGAGCTCGCCGTTCTCATTTATGTAAATGTCTTTGATGCCGACGCCATCCTTGCCGTCGATGCCATCTTTCCCGTCTTTGCTGTTGATGCCATCCACGCCATCCTTGCCGTTCTTTCCGTCTTTGCCCGCTTCGCCCTTGAACTCGGCAATGAGTTCATCGAGGGTGCCCTCGAAACCAAGTTCCTGTGCCTTGGCGTAGAGGTGATCCATTGTCCATGTGTCGCCTTCGTTTGCCTTCTCTCCATCACTGCAGGCCGCAAGGCCGAGGGCGAGGCAGAGTGCGCTCGCGAGGACGAGCAGGATGAGCCAGAATTTTTTCTTCATAAAACAACTCCTTAAAATATATTTGCGGGCAAAAAATAAGGGCATTCCAATGATGGAACGCCCGCAGAGAGTATCCCATATTGTTGCGACGCAATTGAATCTGCAATACGGCAGAAAAGGATACACCCCTACCAGGTTGTAACCGTATTGCAAAAATTATTCAATTGCATCGCACATTCAGTATAGCACAACATGGAAATTTTTACAAGGATTTTTTTGAAATGTATTCTTTATATAAATTAAACCCCGCGGAGGGCGGGGTTTTTGAGTTTCAAAATTTTATTTATTGAAGGTGGAGAGATCCTTCAGCTTATAGGTGAAGGTCCCGTAGCCGTCGGGAGCGGTCGTTTTCATCTCGAGAAGGGCGCAACGGAAGTTCTTTTCCGCGGGGGCCGCATACACGAGGGAGAGGGGCAGTCCCGATTTAGAATCCGTGTACCCGATCGAGAAGGA
Source organism: uncultured Clostridia bacterium (assembly GCA_947589585.1). GTDB lineage: Bacteria > Bacillota > Clostridia > Christensenellales > Borkfalkiaceae > Gallimonas. The sequence goes on along the minus strand of CANQCA010000017.1, from coordinate 17,222 downwards.
GATGGCGCTGATATCGCCGTCGGGAAGGGGTTCCCCTTTGAGGGTAAGGTCTTTTCCCGCATATTTGACGGTCTGCGGGGTGTTGGTCATGCTCACGTCCATGCGTTCGCGTACGACGGGATTGACCGTGCGGAAGCTGCAGGTCCCGCTGAGATCGACGGCGCGGAGCGCAAGCAAAATCTGTTCGTTATCGAAGAAGGTCCCGCTTCCCGAAAGGCGGAGAGTATCCGAGAAGTCGAGCTTGTCCTCCTCGGGCACGTCGCGAAGGTCTTTGAGCTCGATCCTGACCTCGGAGAGATCTTCGTCGTATTCGGCCCTGTAGGTATAATTGTATTGCACGACGGCGCCGCCGTAGAAGGTGGTGGAGCAATAGGTCTTCTCGCTGAGCACGGGACGGAGGGAATTTTCCGCATTCATAAAGACGACGTTGGATACGACGCTGTCCTCGAAGGGGGTCGTGTTCCCCGCATAGGTGTATTCCCCCTTGATCTTAAGTTCGGTGCGGTAGGTGTAGCCCGTGCCCTTCGCCCACGATTGATAGCTCGAGAGCGAACTGCGTTCCTGCAATACGGTGCGATAGGTCCCTTCCTCATAGGTGAAGGCTGCGAGCAGCTTCCCCTCGGCAGGAGCGGTGTATGCGACGGAATAAGTGAGCTCTTCGCGCTGATCGATGACGGTCGCGTGGACGGGCGCGGCATACCAATTCGCATGCAGGATGAGCTCGGGCGTTCCCCCGCAGCCCGTGAGAAGGGCGAGGGGGGCGAGAAGGACAAGGGGTGCAAGACGTTTTGCTTTCATAAATTACCTCGTTTTTTCCATTATAACATAAAAAAAAGTATTTGTAAAAATAAAACGCTCGAAAACGTACGAAATTTTCGCGACCTATGATATAATGTTTGCGAAAGATGGGGAACGTGCCCGCCGCGCCATCCCGCCCGAGGACTTCGCGCCCTTTCACGGGCTGCGCACGGGGGCTAACCCGAGAAACAAAATTTGCGGAAAGCAAAGGAGATGCAAATGGTAAAAGTGATCGGGGCACAGACGCTCGATCGAGCTCTTTCCGCCCTGCAGGACGAAGTCTTTGCGGGAGAGGAAAGGGGGGAGCGGACGCTCATATTTTGCGAGGACAGGCTCACCCTTTTGGCCGAACGGGCGATTTTGCAGCGTCTCGGCGGAAGTTTTCTCTGCAGTGTCACGACGTTTGCACGCTTTTTGAAAGGGGAGGAGCGCGTCCTCTCCAAGCATGGCTCCGTGATCGCGATCTCCGCACTTTTGGCCGAACACAAAGAGGAACTCCACTGCTTCGGCGAGCGTGCGGCGCAGACCGTCTATGAGACCATCGCCCAGCTCGCGGCCTCCCGCGTCACTCCGCAGATGCTGCGGGAGAGTGCGGAGGAAGTGGAAGGCGTTCTCAGCTTCAAGCTCCGCGATCTCGCCCTCATTTTTGAATGCTACCGGGAATTTTTATCCGCGCACGGCCTTTTGGACGAGAGCGGCTATCTTGCCCTTCTCCCTTCCCGCATCGAAGAGACGCTCGGCGGGACGAACATCATCTTTTTCGCCTTCCGTTCCTTTACGCGGCAGGCGCTCGAAGGCGTCCGCGCGGCCATGCGCACGGGGGCGTGTACGACGGGCATCTTCCTTGCCGGGAAGGAGTGCTTCTACACGAACGAAGCGGCTGCGGCCTTCCGGCGTGTCGCCGATGAGCAGGGCGCTTCGCAAAATGTATTTCTGACCGACACTCTCCCTTACGATGCGGAGCGCATGAGAAGCGCCCTCTTCTGCCACGACTGCGGTTTGTCCCCCGCTGCGTCCGGGCAAGTATATAGCTTTCGCGCCGCCGACGGGACGGACGAGATGAACACCGTCGCCGCGCTCATCAAGCGCAAGATCGCCGAGGGGAAACGCTTTCGCGATATCGCCGTTCTCATCGGCGACGAGAGCTATCTTTTGCCCCTTCTCAAGGCATTCGAAGCCTACAAGATCCCCTTCTATGCGGATAGAAAGCGGACGTGCGCCGAGCATCCCTTCAGCAGGTTCGTGCTCGCCGTGCTTGCGGCCGTCTCGGGCGGGCCCGCTCCCGACGAGGCGGAGGAAGTCGCCGCATCCGTCTATTTCGGGGATACGGGGGTATATCGCAATTATCTTGCCAAATTCGGCGGCTACCGCGGGGCGGCGAGAAGGCCCGTGAAGGAGGAGGCCCTTCCCAATGAACGCGAACGGGAGGCCGTTCTTTCGATGCGTGAGAAGATGGTCGCCATCCTCGATCTTTTCAAACGCGAGGACCGTGCGTGCGCCTATACGCAGGGCATCGGGGCGCTTTGGGAGCTTGTCGGCGGGGAAAAGATCACGGCCGAGCTCGCCGCCGCCCTTCCCGAGGAGGAGGCTTTTCTCGACATCACCCGATTTTTCCAGGTGCTCCGCGAGACGGAGACCATTGCGGGGGAGAAGCGCTATACCGCCCGTGCGTTCGCCGCGCTCCTTCAAAGCGGGCTGGAAGCCATGAAGATCTCCATGCTCCCCCGCCGTGCGGATACCGTATTTGTGGGGGATATCACTGCGGGAAACATCTGCCGCACACCCGTCCTCTTCTGCGTCGGGCTGAGCGACGGCCTCCCGCTCATCACGGAGGATACCGCCGTTATCACGGACGGCGAGATCGAGCGGCTCAGCGCCCTCAAGGTGGAGATCGAACCTGCGATCGCCGTCGTCAATGCACGGGCGAGGGAGGCACTTGCACTCAGTCTTCTGAGCTTTTCCGAGGAGCTTTATCTGAGCTACCCCGCCCGCAAGGGGGACGGAGAGGCCATGCCGAGCGAGATCTTTTCCTACCTTAACGCGGCGATCGTTCCCCGTCCGATTCCGCCGCTCTTTCCCTACGATTGTACGGAATACGCCCCCGCTCTGCTCGCCTATTTCTCCGCTTGCGACGCGCAAAGCGCGGGGAAGGTCGGGGAGAAGGATGCGGGGCACTATCTTGCACTGAAAGAAGTTTTCGAGAGGGGAACTTTCGGACATGGTACCCGCGAAGACGTTGATGCACTGAAATTTTCCACGCACAAGGAAAACGTTTCCGAGGCGGCCGAGCTGTATTTTTCCGGCGAGATCTCACCCACCCTTTTAGAAGATTATTTCACCTGCCCCTACAAGAGCTTTGCCGAGCGGGCGCTGCGCCTTCGGGAGCGGGAAGAGCGGGGGATCATAGAGCCCGCCGATGCGGGGGCATTCGTCCACACCGTTTTGCAGCGTCTGGCGCCCGCGCTCAACGCGTTTGAAAGCGAAGGGGCATGTGCCGGACAGGCAAGGGCATGCGCCGAGGCCCTTCTCTCGGAGCCGAAATTCCGATCGCTTTCGGATACGGCGGCGGGGGAATATACCGCGCGCGCCCTTATCCGCGAGGCGAGCACCGTCGCATGCGCTTCCTACCGCCAGCTCATGGGGTCGCGCTACCGCGTGAAGTGTGCGGAAGCGGAGATCCGCATCCCCGAACTCAACCTATGCGGACGGGCGGACCGCGTGGACGAGGCGGACGGGCTTTGCCGCGTCATCGACTACAAGACGGGCGGGTTCGACGATTCTCCCACGGCCTACTATACGGGGCAGCGGCTGCAGCTCGAGCTCTATCTTCTCGCCTCGGCAGAGGGGAGATCCGCCGCGGGTGCATTCTACTTCCCCGCGGCCGACGATTTCACCAAGGAAGAGGAGCGCGCGGGAAAATTCCGCATGAAGGGTTTTTACTGCTCGGACCCCGAAGCCGTATCCGCGATGGATGCCTCGGGCGCGGAAAGAAGCGAGTTTTTCGAGGGCGGACCGCGCTCGCAAAAGGGGCTCCCGCGCGAAGAATTCGATGCGTTTCTGCACTACTCCATTCTCGTCTCGAAAAAGGCGGAAGAGGAAATGCGAGGGGGGCATGTCCGCCCTTCGCCCTACGGAAATGCGTGCGCTTACTGTAAATTCAAGGGCATGTGCGCCTTTTCGGGGACCCCCCGCAGCGAGACGGCCATCAAGGCGGGGGAGATCGCTTCGATCGCAAAGGAGGAGACAAAATGAGTTGGACAGATCAGCAGGAGGCGGCGATCGCCTCGCGCGGAAAGGTCATCGTTTCCGCCTCTGCGGGCAGCGGAAAGACGGCCGTGATGATCGAGCGCTTCGTCTCCATTCTCAGGAAGGGGGAAGCGGGCGTCAGGGAGATCCTCGCCGTGACCTTCACGAAGAAGGCGGCGGCGCAGATGCGGGAGAGGGCACGTCTCAAGCTTGCCGAGGCCTACCGTTCGTCTTCGGGGGAAGAACGCGCCCGCCTTCTCGGGCAACTCGAGGACCTTCCCCTCGCCTCCATCAGCACCATCCACGCCTTCTGCGCAAGGCTTGTCCGTACATATTTCTATCTCTTGGATCTCGATCCGCGTTTTGTCATCGTCGACGGGAACGACGCCGCGGGCCGTTCGCTTTCCTCGCGTGCGCTCGATCTCGCCTTCGAGAGGGCGTACGAAGGGGGTGAGGAATGGTTCATGCAACTCCTTTCGGCCTATTTCCGCAAAAAAAAGGACGCCACGCTCAGGAAGCTCATCGCTGGCCTCTACGAGAAGATGCGTGCGCTCGACGGCTATCGGGAACGCCTTCTGAAAATGAGCGGTAAGACCGCCTTTTCTCTGCAGGAAGAGATCGCGGATGCGCGAGCCTTTGTACTCTCGGACGATCCCGACCGGGCGGAGCTCAAAGAGATCGTTCGCTACATTGCCGCAGAAGAGGCCGCGCACGCGGGGAGCATCCTGCGGCGGGCACAGGCCCTACATACGGCCTCGGAGGCCCTCTGTCCCCGCGCCCTGCCCCTTCTCGAGGCGATAGAGGAGGGAGCGGCGAGAATTTCATCCGCGGGCGACTTGTTTGCAATGTATGAAGAAGGGGCGCTCATCACGCTCCCGAGAAGTCCCGCGCGCAGGGCTTCCGATCCCGAAGAAGTGCTGCATGCGATCGGACAGGCCCAAGCGCTTGCAAAGGAGCTCAAGGAACTCGTCTCCCGTCTCTCGGAAACGCCCGACTGGGGCAAGGAGTTCATGCGCTATGGCGAGGGAAGGGCCCGCGCGGCTGCCCTTGCAAAACTGACCCTCATGTACGATGAGGAGTATACCCGCCTTAAGCGGGAGGCGGGCGTCCTCGATTACGGGGACCTCGAACATCTCGCCCTCTCCGCATTGAAGCGGGAGGAGGTGCAAACCGCCCTCAGACAGACCTACCGCTTCATCTTCGTGGATGAGTATCAGGACGTCAACCCCCTCCAGGGAGAGATCCTCAACTGTTTGACGGGCGAAGAGCTCTTCGTCGTCGGGGATAAGAAGCAGGCGATCTACGGGTTCCGCGGCAGCAGGACGGAGTACTTCACCCAAATGGAACGCTCGTGCGGCGGCGCCCTCCCCCTGGACAGAAATTTCCGTTCGGCGAAGGCCATCCTCGACGCCGTGAACACCGTCTTTTGCGCAGTGTATCGCGGGAGCGCCGGTTATATCCCGATGACGGGGGGAGACCGCTTCCAAGGGCATACGGGCGAAGTGCTCTGCCACAGCGTGGAGCGGGAAAAAAAACAAAAGCGGGAGCGCGGGGTCTACAGCGTCGCCGAGGCGGGGGAGCGAAAAGTTTGGGATCCCCTCGCGGAACGGATCGCCGGGATCGTGGCCCGTGAGTGTGCGCAGGGGGAGATCTTCGATGCCGATAAAGGCTGTGAGCGGAAGGTCGGATACGGCGATATCGCCATTCTAGTAAGGAAGAACTCGGGCAGCGCCCCCGCCATCGTGACCGCCCTCGGCGAGCACGGCATTCCCGTCACATCGTCCGCGGGGGTGAATATCTGCGATTTCTTCGAGATCCGCCTTCTCATCGACTGGCTCTCCCTTCTCGACAACGGGGAGCAGGATATCCCGCTCGCTTCGGCGATGCTCTCCGCCCTCGGCGGGTTCGACGAACATGAACTCGCCCTCATCCGTCTTCGCACGGGGGAGCGCTTCAGGGGAGCGCCCTTCCGCACGGCAGTGCGCTACCTCGCAAGGCAGCCCGGTGTGTTTTCGCAAAAGATCGGCGCCTTCCTCGCCCGCGTCGAGACCTATCGGACGCTGTGCCGCGTAAAGACCGCTTCCGAGATGCTCTCCATCTTGCTTGCAGACGGTCTCGAAGCCCAGATCGCGGGCATGGGTGGGGGGAATAGCGCCATAGCACGCGTAAGACGACTGCTTGAAGAGAGCGCGGATGCGGGCGATATCCACGATTTTCTGCGCCGCATCAAGGATGCCGACGAGAAGATCCTGTATGCGGAGAGCGGGGGAGAGGGCGCGGTGCGTGTGCTCACGATGCACGCATCCAAGGGGCTCGAGTTCCCCGTCGTCATCGTGGCCGACCTCGATACCCCCTTCCACGGCGCCGACCGCGACGAGACGATGTGGACGGAAAAATTCGGCCTCGCACCCCGCAGCTTCGATTTCCAAAGCAAGGTCCGCTACGAGACGCTCAAGCGCCGCGCCGCCGCGATCTGCATGCAAAAAGAGGAGATCGAGGGGGAGAAGAACCTTCTCTACGTCGCCATGACGCGTGCGATCTACCGCCTGCATCTCGTCTTTGAGAGCGAGTTTTCGGGGGAAGAGGAGAACCTCAACTTCGACCCCGACCGCGCCGTGCGGCTCTCGGATCTCATTCCCCGCGAGAAATTGCTCGGCCTTCTTGTCCGCGACACGGAGCAGACCGAGGAGCCCCCCCGCGAAGAACAGATCGCCGCCGACCCCGCTGCCGCAGAGGAGATCATATCGGCGATCAAGCCCTATCCGCATGCGGCGGCGACCCTTCTTCCCGTGAAGAGCTCCGCCACGAGCCTCATCCGCGATGCACAGGCACTTGAGGAAAAACGGGCATACCATGTTTGCGATGAAGATGAGCGGGAGACGCTCATCTCGGATGCAGACGCCGTCTTCTCGACGGAGACAGGCCTTGCCTACCATGCTTTTTTAGAGCACGCGGACTTTGCGGGAGATGCCGAAGAGGAGCTTTTGCGCATGCGGCGGGAGGGGCTTCTTTCAAAGGAACAGATCGACCTACTCGACGTCGGGCATCTTACGAAAATTTTGAAGACCCCCCTGCTTTGCGCACTTGCAAAAAGGCGCACTTGGCGGGAGCGGCAATTCCTCGCCTCCCTTCCCGCGAGCGAGTTCTATGAGGGGGAAGAGGGCGATGCGGTCATCTTCCAAGGGGCGATCGACCTTCTCGCCGAGGAGGATGGGGGGTATCTCATAGTCGACTATAAGTTCTCCTCGCGCTCGCCCGCGGGGATCCGCGCCCACTATGCGCCGCAGATCGCGTTATACAGAAGAGCGGTCGCGAAGATCGGGCACATTCCCCTCGAACGGGTACGGGCGGTCATTTTGAACATCGCCACGCTCGACGAAATAAATATGTGACACAGCAAAGCAATTTTCGGCAGGAAGGGGGGTATTTCGCGGGCGAATTTGGGCTATGCTTTAAGCAATATGCAAGCATTTCAAACCATCGTCGACGCTCTCACCGCCATCCCCGCCTGGATCCCGCTCCTGTTCTATCCCGCCGTGCTGCTCTTCTATACCGTCGCCGCCCTTCTCTTCGGGGGAAGAGCGTTCTATACGCGCATTGCGATCGGCCTCGGCGGGGCATCCTTTACCCTTCTCGCCTGCAGGGGGGAACTGCATTTTGCATTTGTCTTTCTCGGGCTGTATGCGCTCTACGCCGCCCTGCTCAAATTTCTCTTCCTCATCCCGCCCCGCAAAAAGCGTGAAAAGAGGCGTGCCTCGAAGGATGAGAAGCTGTATGAGAAATTCTTCCCGCAGGCGATCCCAAGAAGAGAGGACCGCCCGCCCAAGGTGTGTAAGTTCGAAGAGGACGCGCCGCGCCTTACGGCCGAGGAGAGCGGGATGCAGCTCGGCTATGCGCAGGAGCTTTTGGACCGCCTCAAGAAGTGCGCGCTGTCCCCCTCCGACCGTTTGGAAGTGGAGACGATCTCCCATCTCGTCGAGGGGTACCGCTCCAAACCGCTCACCCAAGGGGAGCTCGGCACCCTCGGCGACTGCCTCGCTTCCGCACTCAAGATGACTGCAAAATATAAATTATAGCAAAAAAGTGCCGCGCAGAAAACCGTCTTCTGCGCGGCGCCTTTTTTCATTGTACGGTGAGGGAGGCTGCGGCGAGAGCGATCAGCCTTCCCGCCCGCCGCGCACGGGCGAGAATGGCGGGCGTGATGCGTTCCCCCGCGAGTGCGACGGGCATCCCGCAGGCGTCGAACACACTTCTTTTCACATATCTTCCGAGAAGGTCGGTCCTGCTCAAAAGGTTTACAGAGCTCGTTTGCGGCCCCTTTGTCTCAGGCATGGGTACCACATTTTCTGTGGAGATGGGGATTTCCGCTTCCGTCCTTGCTTCCATTTCGTCGCTATTTCGCGGCGTTTTTTCCATGGCGGGAGAAGGCTTTTTACTCCGCTCCTTAGCGGCACGGGGGTGCGAAGGGGAAGCGGAGGGCCGCTTGGCACTCTTTACCGCCGCATCGCGCGCCTTGCTGTCGAGATAGAGCACGACATGTTCCCCGCACACGGCACATGCGGCCGCGGCCGTCGTGCGGATCCCTTCCTTCGTGAGAACGAGGATGGACTCCGAACCGTCGCCGAGGAGCAGATCGCACACCGTGCCGAGGTATTCCCCCGTATAGGCGAAGGCCTTCTTCCCGATGGGGCCCTCGACGCCCGAGACGCTTTGAAGCCGCGCCTTCCCGACGATGACGGCGTCGCCCAGCGAGAGGACCGCCCGCATGGGGATGAACTGTTCCTCCTCCTCGTCGTCCGCCGCGACGAGGCAGGAAATTTTCGTGAGATCTTTGTTGGGACGGGCCGCGGTGATGTAGCCGTAGGCTTCGCCCGCAGGGGAGAGAACGGGTTTTCCGATGAGACTTGAAAGTTGCATATACACCTCTTTGCCCCTATCCTATTCCCTTCGGCACGAGAGGAAAATTGCAATTTTTGTATAAAGGGCGGGCATCTTGGCGAAAGCGCCTTCCGCGATCGGAACAAAACCACTTTTTGCCGCATTTGCTTGACAAACGGCGGCATGGGTTGTAAAATGAAAAAGCCGACATCAAGAGGAAGGTTATGGAAAGCAGTCTATACGGAAGCACTCCCAAGCGGAGATCCGCGCAGTATCAAAAATTCTTGCAGGACGTTGCCGAGGAGTACAATTCAAACGGAAAGCCCACCGTGCTCATGGTGTGCGATACATATTTTCCCGTTTTCGACGGCGTCGTCAACGTGCTCGATAACTATTGCAGGAACCTTAAGGAGAAGGTGAATATCCTCGTCCTCGCCCCCTCATTCAAGGGGGACGTGTATCTTCGCGACTATCCCGTCGTGGGCGTGCCCAATTTTTATTGCAAGCCGCTCGGCTACAATGTCGTCCTCCCCGGGGCCGCACGCTGCTACAGGAAATTCTTCAAAAAGATCCGCATCGATCTCATTCACTGCCACTCGCCCTTCTTCCTCGGCCGCATCGCCCTCAGGATGCACAAGAAGAAGGGGATCCCCATGGTCACGACTTTCCACTCCCAGTACAGGCAGGATTTCGTCAAATACGTGGGCGACGGCCTTCTCACCCGCTTTTTGATGCACTTCATCATGAAGGTATTTTGCGGCAGCGACGAAGTGTGGACGATGCAGCCTGCCGTGGGGGAAGTCGCGAGAAGCTACGGCTATCAGGGAAAGATGCGCTTTCTCCCCAACGCCACCGTCTTTACGGCGAGTGAGGATTATGAGACGGAGCGCGCCCTCGCCCGCAAAAAATTCGATGCGGACGACGAGCTTTTATTCATCTTTGTGGGAAGGCTCGTCGAGCAGAAAAATATTCTCTTCCTCGCCGAAGTTTTGGGTGAGCTCAAAAAAAGAGGCCTTGCATTCCGCATGCTCTTCGTGGGAGAGGGGCCCGATCATGCCAAGCTCCTCAAAAAACTCAAGGAAGAAGACGCCGAGGACAGGTGCGTATTCGAGGGGCATATCTCCGAGAAGTCCGTCCTCGAAGAGATCTATGCGGCGGCGGACCTCTTCCTCTTCCCCAGCCTCTACGATACGAACAGCCTCGTGCAGGTGGAAGCGGCGTCCCGCTATTGCCCGACGGCCTTTGCGGCGGGGAGCACCACTTCCTGCACTGTGACGGACGGGGTGAACGGCTACATCTTTCCCTGCGAGAAAGAGGCGTTTGCCGACGGGATCATGAAGGCCGTTTCCGACCGCGCCGCTCTCGAGCAGACGGGCAAAAACGCCTTCCGCGACCTCTATATCACGTGGGAGGGCGTCGTCGAGCGCGCGAAGGAGTATTACAGCGAGATCATCTCCGCCCGAAAATAAGGGTGCAGGAAAGAAAAAAATAAGGACCCCGTGCAGGGTCCTTATTTCATATTTTGTGAAGGGTATACTTCGGACATGGTATGCCCGTTTTTTATGCAAGGATGGAGATCCCGTTCGGTAAAAGCATGCCGCCGCGCACGTTTCTTTCAAAGAGCACCGCACCCGTCGGCGCCTCGGCGGGCTCCTTCCCCGCATTGATGAATACTTCGAGCCTGCCCTTTTGAGAGGTCTGAGCGTAGTGGATGAGGCGGGGATGGGCGGCTTCTTCCAAAAAGGTGATATCTCCCGAGGGGGAAAAGCGGTCGCGCCTTACGGCCAAGAGGGCCTTGACCGCCGAGAGCGCTTCGTCGCATTTGCCGCTCTCGATCTCGGCCCACGGCATCGGGCGGCGGTTATCGGGGTCGTCCCCGCCCGCGAGCGCGGCCTCTGTGCCGTAGTAGATGCAGGGGGAACCGGGCATCGTCAAAAGAAGGGTGAGCTGACAGAGCATCTGATCGAGCCCGCCGCACCGCGTAAAGGCGCGCATGACGTCGTGCGAGTCGATGAGGTTGAAGAGAACGCGCGATACTTGCGTATAGTACATCGTAAAAAGCCTGCCGAGCATACATTTCAGATCGTGCGCGGTGAGGGCGTCATTCGTCCAGAAATCGTTGATACTCATGAGGAACGGGTAATTCATGACGCTGTCGTACTCCCCGCCTGTGAGCCAGGGAAGGCTGTCGTGCCAGATCTCCCCGAGCAGGAATACGTCGGGGGAGACCTCTTTGAGCGATGTGCGAAGGCTTCTTAAAAATGTGTGCGAGACCTCGTTCCCCACGTCGAACCGTATGCCGTCGATGTGCCATTTTTCCAGCCAATTCTTGCAGATATTTGTGAAATATGCGATGACCTCGGGGTTATTTGTATTGAGCTTGGGCATGTATGCCGCGAATGCGAAGGAGTAGTATCTTCCGTCGTGCGTGCCCACGCCTTCCTTCCGGAAATCCTCTTCGCCGTTTATGAAGTACCAATCGAAGTATTTCGAGTTTCTCCCGTTTTTTATGACGTCCTGCCATGCGAAAAAATCCGTCCCGCTGTGATTGAAGACGGCGTCGAGCATCACGCGGATGCCGAGGCTGTGCGCCCTTTCGACGAGCGCGATGAGATCTTCCTCCGTGCCGAGGTCGGGGTCGACCGTCATATAGTCCGCCGTGTTGTACTTGTGATGGGTATTCGACTTGAAGATGGGCGTCAGATAGATCCCCGTGATGCCGAGATCTTTGAGATAGGGCAGCTTTTCTATGATGCCGCAAAGATCTCCGCCGTAGAAATCGTTGTGCGAGATACGGCTGCCATCCTTCCAATCCTTGAGCCGCTTGCTGTGCGGGCGGGAGGGGTCGCCGCGGCGGAAACGATCGGGCATGATCTGATACCAAACAACATTTTCCGCCCATGAGGGGACTTCGAAGACGTCGGCGCCGTTCAGCCACGGGAAGCGGAAGAGCTGTTTCATGCGGCCCTTTCTCTCCCATTCGTCGGGCGGATAGATGCCATCTTCGGCGAGAATGACCCTTTCCCCTTCCCCGCAGATCTCGAAATAGTATTGCTCCCGCTTGAAGGGCGGCTTTATCCGCGCGTGCCAGATGCGGGTGCAGCCGAGCTCGGCGAGGGGGAGCATCCTCTCGCGCTTCCCCTTCCACGGTCCGCCGTGGGCGATGTAGGGATCGTCGTGGATGAGAAAGACCTCTTCCACTTCCTTTCCCGCCGTAAGGCGCACCTCGATCTCTTCTTTCGAGAGCGCATAGCAGTCGGTAAAGGCGCAGCGGTGGCGGATGGCGGCATAGTTCATACCAGTTTCTCCTCGGATAACTCTTTAAGGGAAGTTTAGCACAACTTGTCTTCGAAAGCAAGAGGGAGGGCGCAAAACGTGGCGAAAAAAGCACATTTCCCTTGACAGCAGGAAGAGTTTCAAGTAAAATAAATGTATGATAATTTTAGGGCTGGACCCCGGCTACGGCACGATGGGGTACGGCGTCATCGAAAAGGACGCGCGCGGGAACTGCTCTGCCATCGACTATGGCGTCGTCAAGACGCCCGCGAGCGAGAATTTTGCCGTCCGCCTCTGCATTTTGGAGGAGGGCGTCAACGCACTTTTCGATAAATTCCACCCCGAAGAGGCGGCGATGGAGGAGCTCTTCTTCTCAAAGAACGTGACGACGGGCATTGCCGTCGCCCATGCGCGCGGGGTGATGCTGCTCACCTGCAACAAGCGTTGCGGGCGAATTTTCGAGTACACGCCCAACCAGATCAAACAGGCGCTCACGGGCTGGGGCGGCGCGGACAAGATCCAGATGCAAAAATGCGTGCAGTCTCACCTGCGCCTTAAAGCCGTTCCCCGTCCCGACGACGCCGCCGACGCCCTCGCCGTCGCCCTCTGCCATGCCTTTACAAGCCGCTTTTCGGCTTTGTTCGGTGTGAAGTGAGAGGACATAGAGGCTAAATTACCCCCACTCGTCTCACTTCGTTCGCCACCCTCCCCCTCGCAAGCGAAGGGTAGGGCTTACCCCATCTATGGGGGAAGCTGTCACCGCAGGTGACTGATGGGGGATGGCTTCCAAATCACTTGCCATAGGCGGAATTGACTTCCGCCGTGGGCGACCCAAGTTGGCGAGCCCTGTCGCCTTACTGTCTTTGAAAACAACAAAGCACAGCGGGCGAAAAGGATTAGAAATAAGAAAAACTAACCCCTCGCAGATTTCTTTGCCCGCATTATGCCCCGCAGGGGGCTTCTGATAGAAAGAAATCTGCGAAACAAGGAGTTTTATGATTGGATATTTGAGAGGAAAGGTGAAATATATTTCCCCAGAGTATGTGCTTTTGGAAGTGGGCGGCGTGGGGTACGAGGTCGTCTGCTCGGGCGCGGCTTTTTCGCGTCTTTCGGGCGTGAGAGCGGGCGAAGAGGGCGAGGTCTACACCTATTTGCAGGTGAAAGAGGACGGGTTTACCCTTTTCGGCTTTGCCGATCCGCAGGAAAAATCTCTCTTTTTGCGCCTCACTTCAGTGCAGGGCGTGGGGGCAAAGATGGCGATCGCGATCCTCTCTTCCATGCGCCCCTACGAGGTCTCCGAAGCCATCGCCTCCGCGGATGCCAAGCGGCTGGCGGCGGCGAAGGGGGTGGGCAAAAAGCTCGCCGAGCGAATTATTCTGGAGCTCCACGGAAAGATCTCCGCAGATGAGATCTTGGGGAGCGAAACGGTGGGCGGGAGAGTTTCCGTGCCACCCATGTCCGAGGATGACGATGCAGTTTCCGCGCTCATGGGGCTGGGATTCACGCGGCAGGAGAGCACGCAGGCTGTCACGCGCGCCAAAAGCGGCGGCGCGAAGACGGTGGAAGAGATCATCTCCGCGGCGCTTCGGGGGATGTAGATGAAAGAGTTTGTGCTTTCCGGGAAGAAAACCGTCTGCAGCGGCGACGAAATTCCGCCTTGTTCGCGCCTTGTCCTTCCGAAGGGCGTGAAGCAGATCGAGGATTGTGCCCTTATCGGGCTGGATTTTGAGGAAGTCGTCCTCCCTGAGGGGCTCGAGGAGATCGGCGGGAGCGCTTTTCAGGATTGCAGATCGCTCAAAAGCATCATTCTTCCCAAGAGTCTGGAAAAAATCGGCGACTATGCCTTCGAGTACTGCTCAGCCTTAAAAAGCGTTCGTTTTTTGGGCAATCGTCCCGCGATCATCGGCGACGGGGTGTTTCATGCTTGCGTCGCCCTCGAAAGGGTGGACCTTCCCGGGAAGGCGGAGGTATTCGGCTCCGAGCTCGCCCTCAGCGGCGCCTTCGAGGCGTGCGCCTCTTTGAAGAAGGTCGCCCTGCCCGAGGGGTTCAGATTCATCTCCCCGGGGACCTTTTCGGGCTGCACTTCGCTGAAGGAGGTCAATTTCCCCGAGACGCTCGTCGGCATCGGCGAGGGCGCACTCGCGGAAACGGCCATCGAGGAGATCGTCCTTCCCGAGGGCGTGACTTCTTTCTATGCCGTCGCGACGGGTTGCAAGGATCTTCGGCGCATTGTGCTCCCTTCGACGGTGAAGGCGCTTTCCTATATGGTATTCGGCGGCCTTCCCGCCCTGCGCGAGGTCACCCTCCCCCGCCGCTTCGAAAAGGATCTTGCGCTCTATGCCAACGAGGAGACGAGGGCGCACGTCCGCTTCACATTTATCTAAGGAGTTTTTATGTTTGACGACGACGAAACCTTCGAGGCGGAGCGCCTGCTCTCGAGCTCGAAGAGCGAATACGATATCGAGGAAAACATTCTTCGCCCCAAGACGATGGAGGAATACGTCGGGCAGGATAAGGTGAAGGAGAACCTCGCCGTGTTCATGGCGGCGGCAAAGAGCCGCGGCGAAGCCTTGGACCATGTGCTTTTATACGGCCCTCCCGGGCTGGGAAAGACGACGCTCGCCCACATCATCGCCAACACGATGGGGACGCAGATCAAGGTCACGAGCGGCCCCGCCATCGAGCGTTCGGGAGACCTCGCCGCCATCCTTACCAACCTCAACGAGGGGGACATCCTCTTCATCGACGAGATCCACCGCCTCAATCATCAGGTGGAGGAAATTTTATACGCCGCCATGGAGGACTACGCCCTCGATATCATCGTGGGGAAGGGACCTTCGGCGCGGAACATCCGTTTCTCCTTGAAACGCTTCACCCTCATCGGTGCGACGACGCGCGCGGGCATGCTCTCTTCGCCCCTTCGCGACCGCTTTGGGATCATGTGCCGCTTGGACATGTATACCCCCGATGAGCTCAAACGCATCATAAACCGCTCTGCAAGAACGCTGGGCATCTCCATCGAAGAGGAGGGCGCATATGAGATCGCGAGAAGGTCGCGCGGCACCCCCCGCATTGCAAACAGGCTCCTGAAAAGGGTGCGCGATTTCTCCGCCGTGATGGGGAGCAGCGCCGTTACAAAGCGGGACGCCGAGGAAGCGCTCCGCCGCATGGAGATCGATGAACTCGGCCTCGACGAGACGGACAGGAACCTTCTGCGCGCCCTCATCGAAAAGTTCAATGGCGGGCCCGCAGGGCTGGATACCCTCGCCGCGACCATCAACGAGGACGTCGGCACCATCGAGGACGTGTACGAGCCCTACCTTCTGCAGCTCGGCTTCATCGCCCGCACGCCGCGCGGAAGGGTGTGCCTGAAAGGGGGCTATGAACACATGGGCGTGAAGATGCCCGAGGCGGTGCGCCGCCAGATGAGCGTATTCGATAAGGACGACAGATGAAGACTTCTGATTTTTACTACGATCTTCCCGAGGAACTCATCGCTCAAACGCCTGCAGAGCCGCGCGATTCGTCGCGGCTTTTGGTGTATCACAGGGATACAAAGACGATCGAACACAAGATCTTCCGCGATGTCGAGCAGTATCTTCGGGCGGGCGACGTGCTCGTCGTAAACCGCACGCGCGTGCTCCCGGCGAGGCTCTTCGCCCATACCATGTCCGGGGGTAGGGTGGAGGTTTTGCTCTTAAAGCGGCTCAGCATCGATACTTGGGAAGTGCTCGTAAAGCCGGGGAAGAAGTGCAAAAACGGCACGAAACTTTTCGTGAGCGACGAGCTTTCCCTCGAAGTGCTCTCCGTGACGGAGACGGGCGAGCGGCATGTAAAATTCTTCTTTGAGGGCGCGTTCGAGGATGTTCTCTCCCGCGCGGGCAGTATGCCCCTTCCCCCCTATATCCACGAGAAGCTCGCCGACCCCGAGCGCTACCAGACGGTGTATTCCAAGGAAAACGGCTCGGCAGCAGCGCCCACGGCGGGGCTGCACTTCACCCCCGAGCTTCTGCAAAAGATCAAAGAAAAGGGCGTCGAAGTCGTCGAAGTTCTCCTTCATGTGGGGCTGGGGACCTTCCGCCCCGTCAAGGTGGAGAACGTCGAGAGCCATGTGATGCACAGCGAGTACTACGAGGTCTCCGAGGAGGCCGCCGAGAAGATCAACCGCGCCAAAAAAGAGGGGCGGCGCATCATCTGTGTGGGGACGACTTCGGTGCGTACGCTCGAGTCCGTCGCGGACATGGGTGGCCTTGTTCACGCGGGGAAGGGGGAGACGAGCATCTTTTTGTACCCCCCTTACAAGATGAAATGCGTGGATGCGCTCATCACCAATTTCCACCTGCCCGAGAGCACCCTTTTGATGCTCGTTTCCTGCCTCTGCTCCCGCGAGGAGATCCTGCACATTTACGAAGTGGCCGTGAAGGAAAGATATAGATTTTTCTCCTTCGGCGATGCGTGTTTGTTTTTATAAGCGGCTTCGCTGTCATTGGTTACACTGTCATTCCTAGGCGTAGACTACGCTGTCATTCCGAACCCCCGTAGGGGGTGAGAGAATCCCCTCAATGAAAACATGGACTTCGTATGCGGGGATACACTCACTGCCTTCGGCAGCTCGGTATGACAGGTTTGACAATAAAACGCGGCAAAAGGAGAACGAAAATGTATTATGTTTATATCATGACAAACGAGCATAATACAACGCTCTATGTCGGCGTCACGAACGACCTTACGCGGCGCGTTTATGAGCATAAATATGAAGTCAACAAGGGTTTTACAAAACAGTACCAACTGCATAAATTGATTTATTTCGAAACTTTTTTCGAGGTGAATGACGCAATCGCACGAGAAAAGCAGCTCAAGTAATTGTCGCGCAGAAATAAAGAAAAGCTGATCGGGGAAGCAAACCCGACTTGGGAGGAGATCGTTTGCGAATAGGCGGGCGGACTTCGTAAAAGGGGATACACTCGCCCACCGCGTGGGCTCGGTATGACAGGTTTGACAAATCGGACTTCGTAAAAGGGGAT
>CANQCA010000016.1 GCA_947589585.1 uncultured Clostridia bacterium | reverse complement strand
TCAGAAACAAAGGGAAGCGTCATTCTGAGGCGTGCTCATAAGACTTTCCGACGGAGCGACTCTCCGAAGAATCCACGCATACGAAGTCCGCGTTTTCTATTTGGGGGATGCTTCGAGGATAGGCCGCTGCCGTTTGTCTGTCGGCTACTTCGCGGTCGGTGACCGCTCGTGCCGCGCTTAGTCTACAAATAGAAGCTGCGCGCGGGGCAGCATGACGCGGTTGACCCATGGACTTCGTAGTTCGGGATGCTTCGAGGATGGGCTCTTCCGGACATGGTATAGCCGTTTCGCCTCAGCATGACGCGGTTGACAGTGCGTTGGGCAGCATGACGCTTTCACCTACGCGCGGGGGAGCATGACGCGGTTAACCTACGCGCGGGCTTGGAACGAGGGCGTTGGTGGGTACCATGTCTGCGGTTACGCCCTCGTTTTAATTCAAAATTTCCAAAAACAAGATCTCCTCAAAGGGGATCTCTTCTTCATAGAGGGCGAGAAGTTTTCGGGAAGCATCGACGCGGCGAAGCTCCCCTTCCTCCGTCACATACTCTCCGCCCGCCTTTTTCGGATCGGGCACGAAGTAGGTCACGCGCACCCGCACGTGTTCCCGCTCCCCCGCCTTCAGGCGAAGCAGTTTTTCGTTGATCTCCGCCTTGCGCTCTTCATCCAAAATAATCCTCTCCCGGGTGAAACGCGCAGTCTCGTCGATCTCCTCATCGTAGCCTTTGAGGGCAGCGAACGGGGAGAACTGTGCCGCACGGTCTGAGGCAGACATGCGCGGGTGCTTCTTCGAGGTCGGATGCTCCATGTGGAGGATATCGCTGTAGTCGTCCCTGCTCATCATTTTTCTTCACTTCTTGTGGCCGCCGATCTGATCGTTCCGTTCGATTGCTGTGGCCCCTTCTTCTAAATTCATGCCCTTAATGAGAGCATTCTTGCCGAATTTTTTGTGGATGGAAATGACTGCTTCCTGCACGCTGTGTTCACGCTCTTCCCGCGCCTTCTCCTCCGACTTCTCACGTTCCATCTCCGCATAATCCGTGAAGAGATCGAGCTGTTTCGGAGGCTCGACCTCGGACATTGTCCCCTCATTTTTGATGTGATTGGCGACGACATACATTCTCCGCACGAGGAGATCCTTCTCCACGATGCGGTCGTAGAGCTGCATGACGGCCTCGGTTATTTTCTTCGTCGAAGAGGTGTAGCCCCCGAGATTTTGCGAGCCGTGGGCGGGCTTGGGGACGGGGCGTCCGTAATGATCGGAGACGACCTCGCCGCGGTATGCATTTTTGATCGCGGGGATCTTGATATTGTCCACGTCGTAGCCGACGGTGAGCACCATCTGGTCTGTCTTAAGGCCCTTTTCCACGAGGTCCAGAACGAGTGCATCCGTCATCTCCCGCACGACCAGCTTGCCCATTTCGAAGGTGTAGGCCGCGGATAAGACCTGCCCGGAGCTCAAGCTGTTTTCCCGCGGCTTATAGGCCTTGATATCGGCGATCGTGCAGGGTTCCCATCCCCACGCATGATCGATGAGAAGCTCTGCGTTCACCCCGAAGAGACGGTATAAAAGTTCCTCATGGTAGAGGGAACAGCGGGCGACGTCCCCCATCGTGTAAAGGCTATTCGCTTCGAGCTTTTCCGCATATCCCCTTCCCACCCGCCAAAAATCGGTAAGCGGGCGGTGTGACCAGAGTTTTTCGCGGTAGCCGATCTCATCGAGCTCGGCGATGCGAACGCCGTCCTTATCCGCGGGAATGTGCTTCGCCACAATGTCCATGGCGACCTTGGAGAGGTACAGATTGGTCCCGATTCCCGCCGTCGCCGTGATCCCCGTCTCATCGAGCACGCGCCTGATCATGTTCCTTGCGAGGGCGTGTGCGGTAAGACCGCCGCGCAGATAATCGGTGACGTCGATAAATACTTCGTCGATGGAATAGGCGATAATATCGTCGGGGGAGACGAACTGCAGATAGATGGAATAGATCTTCTTGCTGTATTCCATGTAGAGCGCCATGCGGGGCCCGGCGATCACAAAGTCGAGGGCAAGCGACAGATCGGATGCAAGCTCCTCCTCGTCGTACGATTTCCCCGAGAACTTGTGTGCGGGAGAACGCTTGAGGCGCGCCTTGTTGACCTCCCTTACGATCTCGACCGCTTCAAAAAGACGCGCCCTGCCGGGAACGCCGTAGCTCTTTAAGGCGGGCGAAACGGCGAGACAGATCGTCTTCTCCGTGCGGGAGGAATCGGCGACGACAAGGTGCGTTGTGAGTGCGTTGAGCCCGCGCTCGGCACATTCGACCGAGGCATAGAACGATTTCAGATCGATCGCCAGATAGCGTTTCTCCATCCCTCGGCCTCCTTTCTTCTATTATACGCCTTTTTTTCGCATTGTCAAAGTGTTCCTCAAAGAAAATACAGGCGTTTTTCAGAATGCCGATCGGTCGATCATATTATTTCGATGTTTATCGAAATAATCTATTTTAAGCTATTTTTATGAAATTTTCGTAAAAATCAGTAATTTTTTGTAGAATAGATGGAGCCGAAGCAGCCTCAGACCATATCTTCCAGAATGAGCTTATCCGCGACGAGGGCGATGAACTCGCTGTTCGTGGGGCGCTCCGAGCCGATATAGACCCGCGCGCCGAAGATGGCATTGATGGCGTCTACGCGGCCCCTGTTCCATGCGACTTCGATGGCGTGGCGGATGGCCCGTTCCACCTTACTCGCGCTCGTCTGGAACTTTTCCCCGATGATGGGATAGAGCCCCTTCGTCACATTGTTGATGATGTGCGGATCTCCGACGGCAAGCTTGATCCCTTCCCGCAGATAGCCGTAACCCTTGATGTGCGGCGGGATCCCGATCGAAATGAAGATATTGGAGATGCGCTCGTCGAGCGTCGCCGCCTTCTTCCGTTCATATTTCTCGGTGTGCGGCCCCTCCTCGAGGACTTCGGCCACCCGTTCCTCGACGATCTCCGCCGAGACGGGCTTCATAAGATAATATCTCGCCCCGAGCGCGATGATCCTGCCGATGATCTTATCCTCGGAATACATGCCGAGCACGACAAAATCCACCCGCTTTCCGCTCTTTTTCGCCGCTTCCATGATATGAAATCCGTCGCAATTTTTCATCAGCATGTTCAAAACCACTACGGACGGCGAAGCGCTCTCGAGCAACGCCATAGCCTCGTCGCCGTCTCCCGTGACGCCGCATACTTCGTACCCTTTCGCCGTAAAAACATCGTTAAGCTCCTTGGCGAACGCCTCGTTGCTCTCTAAGATCAAGACCCTTTTCATTCTCATTTACCCCCTGTGCCCATTATTATAAATCGCAAAATATCATTTGTAAAGTCATTTTTGTACATTATTCAAAATTCTTCGTTAAAAACTTTTGTATTTTTGAACGAATTTTGTCGAAAGTACAAAATCCGACAGCGTACGCCACCGCTTTTTCGGGGAAAATTGTCATACGTTTCCATACGAAGTCGGTGGGAAAACCGCGTCATTCTGAGGCGATATAGTGGATAAGTCTTTCCGCAAAAGAAACTTTCCGAAGAATCCCCTATAACGTATGCTCGATCGTAAGCCTTCCCCCATCTATGGGGGAAGGTGGCACGGCTGCCCTTGCCGTGACGGATGAGGGCAATAAGGTACCACTTTTGGAAGCCAACCCCCACCCGTCTCACTGCGTTCGCCACCCTCCCCCTCAAAGAGGGGTAGGGCTTTGCCCTCATCCGTCGCCGAAGGCGACACCTTCCCCCAAAGGGGGAAGGCTTTCGAACTGCGTAATGCAATACGGCTACTTCGCGGTCGGTGACCGCTCGTGCCGCGCTTAAGTTGTCAAATAGAAGCTGCACGCGGGGCAGCATGACGCGGTTAACGGGCGCGGGGCGGGATGACACGGGGCCCACACTCAATGGATTTTTAAGAAAATTTCAATAATTTTTTCAAAATTGCTTGACAAACCCCGAAAAATATGGTTATATATAATACGAAATAATTTAATACCAAAGGAGTTATTATGAACTTGGATAAAGAGAACTTTTTGAAGACCTATAAGGGAACTGCGGCGATGTTCATGGATCAGGAAGAGAATTTTTTGAAGACCTATAAGGGAACTGCAGCGATGCTCATGGAGCAGGAAGAGAGCTACTATGCACTCTTCAAGGAACTTTTGCAGGATGAGGAGCTCCTCGGGCACATTCGTTTTGCGAACGACGTTTTGTGTGTTCCCCCGCTTAAAAGCTTTGTGCTCTATGAGCGCGACGTGCTAAAAAGAGATGTCTTCCAAACGAAAATGTCCGCTGTGGCGAAGCGGGGCTTGGGTGCATGCTTCGGCTATCTCTACAAATTTATATATGGGGGGTACGACTCCGAGCAGTGCTGGTTCAACGACGAGAAGACGGGCATCAAGACGGCAAGCTATTTTTATAAGAAATAATATAAGGAGAGAATATATATATATATGAAAACAAATCGTATTCTGACAGGGAATGTACGCACCTTTTTGACGAGAGATTCGCCGGCAAAGAACTATATCGTCAATTATGTGCGGGATAACCTCGATAAGGGCACGCGGAGCGTCGCCCTGTGCTTCCGAGGCGACTTTGCGACACTCTACTATCGCTGTCATCAACTTCTGCGCATCCGCAATTCACAAAAAGGGGTCATCGGGGAATTTGACTTCCGCCATGCACGCTTCACAAAAAACTATAAGGAGATCCTCGAAAAATTAAAGGAGCTGGGCGTCGATACTTCCCCGTTCTCGGATGAGCCCGGAAAGGAAAGCCGCAGATATGTGCGCTTCCCCCTGCCCGGATTCGGAGAGGAATCGCTCAAAGCCGTTCTGACAATTTATAAGGATCTCATCGATGATTTTGTCGACCCCGAAAAACGGGAATATGCGTTCGACCCCAAGACGCAATGCCGCAAATCTCACAATATCGAAAAGGACCGTCAACAACAGCACTTTGCCGCCTAATTCCTTCACGACGATCTGATGTATTACGACCTCGAATATACGGAGCCGAATGCCAAAGAAAAGGGCGTGCATGGCAGGATCGACCTTTTGGGGCTTCGCGCAGAGCATGGCAGCTATACTCTCCTGCTGACCGAGTTGAAATCCACGAGAGACGCCGTCCTCGGGAAGTCGGGTGCTAAAGAGCACGAAGCCGATTCCGCCAAGTATCTCGATATGGGCTTGGGTGATAAGCGCAAGGCGGAGGCGTGCGATGCCGTCGCGCTTCTCTGCGACCTGTTCAAAAAGCCCTTCCCGCACGATCTGACACCTGAGAAGATCACGGATGCACAGATCAAATTCGTCTTTTCGGACAGCGCGGCTGCGGCCGAGAGCCTCTTCAGACCAAAAGATCCGCGTACCGTAAAAGTCTTTCTCTGTGAAAAGGATGGGACGGAACGGAGCAACTAACGCGAAAGGGCGGGAAAACCGCCTTTTCCTTTCCCCTTATGATATAAGTATTTTAATATAATAAATTTGGAAAATCTGCGGGGTAACCCGTATTCAGGCAAAAAGGAGGAAATATGGAAGAAAATTACATTCGGGTGGGGATCTTTTGGGCGATCCCCAATAGGGAGGAGGGCGGCTGGGACTTCCGCATTTTGCAAAAGTCCTGTCCTGCTTCGGCGGCTGAGCAGCTCGCAAACCCCGTTGGGTTCATCGACTTCCCCTATTCGCACTACGACGCATGGGATGACGCCCGCCACGATACCGAGCCCGAGGACTGCTATTTCTATCCGCGCGGCAGGATCCTTTACGATGTTAAGAGAAAGCTGCACCGCGTGTTTGCGGATGAATGTCTGAGCGTGGAGGATTTGCAAGAGCTTATCGACGATTTCAACATCGAGGATATGGAAATCTGCCGCGACGAGCACTATGTGAGCGCCTATACCCATTCCCCCCGCCCCACCGCGCGGCCAAAACTTTCCTACGAAATTTTGCGCGGGAAGGATAAGATCGGGGAAAATCTCATCGAGATCTCCTATGGAGAAACAAAAATTCTCGTCGAACTCGGGAAGGCCCTCGACGGCGGCGAAGAATTGAGCGATCTCGAAAGAGAGGTCCTCAAGAAAAAGTACGACGCCGTCGTTGTCTCCCACTATCACGCCGACCATGCGGGGCTCATCGAGAAGAAGCAGGACTGCCCCGTCTACATCGGGGCGGGGGCGCGCCGCATTCTCGAGGCGATGAGCGAATACCGCGGAAAGACGCTTCCCCAAAATATCGTCACCTACAAAAGCGGGAAGTTTTTCCGCATCGGAAGGATGCACATTACCCCGTTTCTCTGTGACCATTCGGCGTTCGACAGCTACATGCTTCTCTTCGAGGCGGGCGGGAAGCGCATCCTCTACACGGGCGACTTCCGCTTCCACGGGAGAAAAAAGCCGGACGCGCTCCTTGAACGGCTTCCCGAGAAGGTGGACACCCTCATCTCGGAAGGGACAAATCTCGGGAGCGAAAAGCCGTGTTTTTCCGAACGAGAACTCGAGGAGCGGGCGGTGGAGCTTTTCGAAAATACAAAAGGACCCGTCTTTATTTTGCAGTCCGCTTCCAATATCGATCGGCTCGTGAGCTTCTACCGTGCCGCCAAACAGTGCGGGCGCATCTTCTATGAAGACCTCTATACCGCCCTTCTTGCAACTGCGGCAGGGGGAAGCATTCCCCGTCCCGACGAATTTGAGGACGTATTTGCGTTCACGCCCCGCCCCGTGCGCGGAAGGCAGAAGGATATGCTCTTCGAATTTGAACAAAAACGCGGGATGAAGGCGATCGCAAAAGGACGCAATTTTGTCATGCTCGTGCGCCCGTCGATGATGGGCTATCTCGAAAAGCTGTACAGAAGCATTTGCCCGTCCGATGCCCTTCTCATCTATTCCATGTGGAGCGGCTACCGCGAAAAGGACGACGTGAAAAGGTTTTTGGAGGAAGCGCAAAGTTTGGGGCTGGAAGAGCGCACCCTGCACACGAGCGGGCATGCCTCCGCGGAAGACCTTGCGCGCCTCAAAGAGCATGTCTTCGCCGAGGAATATGTCACTGTGCATACAAAGCAGTGAGGTGATCGAGCGTCAAGGGTCGCACCCTATTTACGCCATGCTGAACGTAGTCGAAGCATGACATTGTTATTGCGGTCACCCTTCGACAATGCTACTTCGTCGCTATGCTCCTCGTGCCGCGCTTAAGTTGTCAAATAGAAGCTTCGCGCGGGACAGCATGACGCGTTTGACCCAACCCCCACCACCCGCTGCGCGGGAGCCGCCCCCTTCAAAGGGGCAGCTTTGTAGACTTCGTATGAGGGGATTCACTCGCCCCCTACGGAGTCTCGGAATGACAGCTTGATCCCTAATCGCAAAACAAAATTTGCGAAAAGGTGTTATACCATGCTCTCCAAAATGAGCTTATCGGCGACGAGGGCGATGAACTCACTGTTCGTCGGCTTCTCCGTGCCGATATAGACGCGGGCACCGAAAATGGCATTGATGGCGTCTACCCTCCCCTTGTTCCAGGCGACCTCGATGGCGTGGCGGATGGCACGTTCCACCTTGCTCGCCGTGGTGCCGAACGTTTCCCCGATGATGGGATAGAGTCCCTTCGTCACATTGTCGATCATATGCGGGTCGTTGACGGTGAGCTTGATCCCCTCACGCAAATAAATATACCCTTTGATGTGCGGCGGAATGCCGATGGAAATGAGGATGTCGGAAATGCGCCCATCGAGTGAGCACGCCCTTCTTCGCACGTACTTTTCTGCACGCGGCGTCCCCTCTTCCAGAACTTCGGCGACCCGTTCCCCGACGAGCTCCGCCGGAACGGGCTTCATGAGATAATACCTCGCCCCGAGTGCGATCGCACGGCTGATGATCTTATCGTCGGAAAAGTTTCCGAGCACGATGAAGTCCACCTTCTTCCCGCCGCTCTTTGCCGCTTCCATCACCGTGAAGCCGTCGCCATTCTTAAGAAGTAAGCTCAGAACGACCACGGATGGCGCGGTGCTCTGCAAGAGCTTCATCCCCTCGGCGCCATCGCCCGTGACACCTGCGACCTCGTATCCCTTCTCGGTAAAATATGTAGAAAGCTCGTTTGCGAAGCTCTCGTTGCTCTCTAAAATGAGAATGCGTTTCATAAATTTCCCCTCCGTTTTTTGATTGGAAACCCATTATAAAACACAAAATCAGATTTGTAAAGTCATTTTTGAACACAATTCAAAATTTTTCGTTAAAAAATATAGTAATTTTGAACGAATTTTGTCGAAAGGGAAAAATCCGACTGTGTATGTCACTGTTTTTGGTGGAAATTGTCATTTGCCCCCATACGAAGCCCGGATGGAGGAGCCTTGAGGAGAGCCCTACATGCGCACTGCCTCACGGAATAGGGATTCGCTCACTTCGTTCGGGATGAGGGCGAGCGGTACGGGCGAGGACAAAAATGCCCTACCCTTTTTAAGGGGGAGGGTGTCGAGTTAGCGACGGGTGGGGGTTCATTTTAATGGTCGTACATGATGCCCCCCATCCGTCACGGCAAGAACGGCCGTGCCACCTTCCCCCCGAAGGGGTAAGGCTTATCGTTGGACTTCGTAACTAGGGATGCTTCGGAGAGGGGCTGTCGCGGACATGGTATGGGCAAATCGCCTACTTCGCGGTCGGTGACCGCTCATGCCGACCTTAGTCTACAAATAGAAACTTCGGTCGGGGCAGCATGACGCGCTTGACAGCGGCGCGGGTCAACCTTTCAGCCACCATTTGCAGAAATTCCTGCATAAATCTTTCGTTCATAATTTCCTCGCATGGGCTATATTTAGACAAATTGTACTATATATAGCCCACGTTGTCAAGCGAAATTGTGATAAAGTTGGAATATGAAAACCTGCGATGCCGTGAAGGAGCGGCTGTGCGAATTGCTTGCCGAAAGAAATCTCTCCGTCCATGCGCTTGCGATCGCCTCGTCCGTGCCCCCTTCTACGATCAAAAACATTCTCTATGGAAAGAGCCACAATCCGGGCGTGGTCACGCTCAGGATGCTGTGCGACGGATTGGGCATCTCCCTGCCCGAGTTCTTTCAAGCAAAGGTCTTTTATGACCTCGATGATGAAGAATAATTTAACCGCGGAAAGCTACTGCCTCCCGCGGTTTTTTATTGTACGTTTTAGGGGGATCTTCTCGGCTTCGCCTCGAGATGAGGGCGAAAGACAAGACCAACCCTCATCAGTCATTAAAGTGACAGCTTCCCCCTTGGAAGGGGGAAGCCTTTTTTGAGGTAATATTTCGGACATGGTATGGGCGTTTTGCGTCTGTACGATGAATTTTAGCCGACGAGGTCGACGTATTCGTCGAAGGTGACGTTCTTATCGAAGGTCTTCTTCCCGTCGAGGACGATGATACGGTTGCAGACGGTATTCATGAGCTCCTGGTCGTGCGAGGTGAGGAGCATGCAGCCCTTGAACGCCACAAGGCCGTTATTGAGCGAGGTGATACTCTCGAGGTCGAGGTGGTTGGTGGGTTCGTCGAAGATGAGGAAGTTCCCCCCTTCGAGCATCATCTTGGCGAGCATGCAGCGCACCTTTTCGCCTCCCGAGAGCACCTTGGCCTCCTTCAAAGCCTCTTCTCCCGAGAAGAGCATGCGGCCCAGCCAGCCCCTTAAATATTCCTCATAATGGTCCTTGGAAAACTGGGAGAGCCACTGCACGAGGGTGAGATCGCACCCCTCGAAGAACTCGTTGTTGTTCTGCGGGAAGTAGCTCATCTCGATGGTCTTCCCCCATTTGACAGTGCCGGCGTCGGGCTCTGCCCGCCCCGTCAGGATCTCATAGAGCATGGTGACCGCCGTGGACTTATCCGAGATGATGCCGATCTTATCCCCCTTTTGCACGGTGAAGGAGATATCCTCGAAGAAGCCCTTCTTCGTGAGCCCTTCGACGGCAAGGATGTCGTTGCCGATCTCCCGCTCGAATTTGAAGTCGATGAATGGATACTTCCTGAGCGAGGGTTTGAAATCGGATATCGTGAGCTTTTCGAGCTCTTTCTTCCTTGCCGTCGCCTGGCGCGATTTGGAGGCGTTCGCGGCAAAGCGTGCGATGAATTCTTTGAGCTCCGCCGCCCGCTGTTCCGCCTTCTTATTGGCGTCGCGCTGCTGCCGTGCCATGAGCTGGGAAGTCTGATACCAGAAGTCGTAGTTGCCGAGATAGAGGTTGATCTTGCCGAAGTCGACGTCGCAGATGTGCGTGCATACCTTATTTAAGAAATGGCGGTTGTGCGAGACGATGATGATGGTGTTCTCGAAATCGAGAAGGTAATTTTCCAGCCAGCGCGTCGTCTTGAGGTCCAAGTTGTTGGTGGGCTCGTCCAAAAGGAGCACATCGGGATTGCCGAAGAGCGCCTGCGCGAGAAGCACCTTGACCTTTTGCTTCGCATCCAGCTCGCCCATGGTCATGTAGTGGTATTCGCTCGTGATATCGAGGGCGTTGAGAAGGGTCTCCGCTTCGCTCTCCGCCTCCCAGCCGCCGAGCTCGGCAAACTCGCTTTCAAGCTCAGAGGCGCGCACGCCGTCCTCTTCGGTGAAATCCGCGTGGGCGTAGAGGGCGTCCTTCTCGTCCATGATCTCGACGAGCCGTCTGTGGCCGAGCATGACGGTGCGCAGGACCGTCTCGAAATCGTATTTGTTCTGGTTCTGGGCGAGCACGGACATGCGCTCGTTCTTATCCAGCGTGACGTCCCCCTTGTTGGGCTCGATCTCGCCCGAGAGCACCTTCAAAAAGGTGGACTTGCCCGCGCCGTTTGCGCCGATGATGCCGTAGCAGTTTCCCTTGGTGAATTTTAAGTTGACGTCCTCAAAGAGTTTTTTGCTGCCGTATTGGAGGCTGACGCCGTTGACCTGTAACATGGACTACCTCGTTTTCTTCTTTGCCCAAATTATACCATATCCGCCCGCTTTATGCAATTAAATTGCACCCGCTTTTTGCATAGTCCGCCCGCCCTTTTTCCCTTCGCAAAAAATTTTTTCAAAAAAATGTAAAAAAACACTTTACAAGGCGGGGCGGGATGTGTATAATGAAAAATGTTACTTCACCTCGATAAAGTGATGAAGTAAAAGGAGAATTGTCTATGAAAAAGATTTTAACGGCCGCACTCGCCCTCACGCTCGGCCTCGGCTCCGCGTTCGGCATCGCCGCCTGCGGGAAGGACGCGGATACCCTCGTCGTGGGCATCACCATCTATGCGCCCATGGACTATTACGAGAACGACGACCAAACGGGCAAGATCATCGGCTT
The DNA here is from genome assembly GCA_947589585.1 of uncultured Clostridia bacterium. Classification (GTDB taxonomy): domain Bacteria; phylum Bacillota; class Clostridia; order Christensenellales; family Borkfalkiaceae; genus Gallimonas. Next base: position 7,291 of record CANQCA010000016.1, on the reverse strand, counting down.
CGATGCGGAATTTGCCGAGAAGGCGCTCGGCGAACTCGGAAAAAAAGTTCAATTCCAGATCATCGACTGGGAAAATAAGATCAACGAACTCAAGACGGGAAACATCGACCTCATCTGGAACGGCATGACGATCACAGACGAGCTCAAAGAGAGCATCGCCGTCTCCGATCCCTATATGGAAAATAAGCAGGTCGTCGTGGCAAAGAAGGAAAATGCAGCGAAGTTTACGGATAAGGAGAGCGTGAAGGCTGCTTCGTCCATCGCCGCGGAGAGCGGTTCGGCGGGAGAGAGTGCCGCCAAGGATCTCGGCTATGAAGGCAAACTCAATAAGCTCGGGGCGCAGTCGGACGCCCTTCTCGAAGTCAAGGCGGGAACATCCGAGATCGCGATCATCGATATCACGATGGCGCAGACGATGACGGGCGAGGGCACGGACTATTCCGACCTCACCTTCGTCGACGTCGGCTTTGCGGGGGAAGAGTACGGCATCGGGCTCCGCAAGGAAGATACCGAGCTCCTCGCTTCCCTCAACGCGATCATTGCAAAATATAAGGCGGACGGCACCTTCGACGCACTCGTCCAAAAATATATGGTATGAGTAAGTTTCTCTCCGTTTCCCTCTCCCTTTTGGAAGGGTTCGCTACGACCTGCCTCATCTTCCTTCTCACGCTCCTTCTCGCCATACCCCTCGGAATGGTGATCACGCTCGGCTCGCGTTCGCGCATCAAAGCCATCGCCCTGCCCTGCCGTGCGCTCGTCTGGGTCGTGCGGGGAACGCCGCTCATGTTGCAGCTCATCGCCATCTTCTACGGGCCCGCCCTTCTTTTCGGGATCGTGGGCTTCGACCGCTTCGCGGCCGTCCTCGTGGCCTTCACCCTCAACTATGCCTGCTATTTCTCCGAGATCTACCGCGGCGGAATGGATAATATCCCCCGCGGGCAGAGGGAAGCGGGGCTGGTGCTCGGCATGACGCGGATACAGATCTTCTTCCATGTGACGCTGCCCCAGCTCATAAAGCGCATTCTGGCGCCCATGTCCAACGAGGTAATGTCGCTTGTGAAGGATACCTCTCTCGCCCGCATCATCAGTGTCTCGGAGATCATCTTCGTCGCGCAGGAATACACGCGCCAAGGGCTCATCTATCCCCTCTTCTACACGGGAGCGTTCTATCTCCTCTTCATCGGGATCCTGACCCTGCTCTTCCGCCTTGCGGAGAAAAAGACGGCATATATCAAGGTTTGATATGGAATATCTGACGGTTGAAAACTTCAAAAAGAGTTTCGGCGGTACGCAGGTCTTAAAGGGCATCGGCTTCGAACTCCCCAAAGGTTCCATCCTCGCCGTCATCGGCGCGTCGGGGAGCGGCAAGACGACGCTCTTGCGCTGTCTGAACTTCCTCGAGACGCCCGATGAGGGGAAGATCTGTCTCGGCGGGGAAGTCTTTGAGGCGGGGAAACGCTATTCGGAGCGTGAGATCAGGGCTTGGCGGAAGAAATTCGGGCTCGTCTTCCAGAGCTTCAACCTCTTTCCCCATCTCACGGCGCGCGGAAACGTCTCGCTCGCACCCGATCTTCTCGCACGTGAAAGGGCGCGGGAGAAGAAAAAACAGCTTATCAAAGAGGGCATGGGGCGAAGGAAGGCTTCTGCCGCGGCCCGGGCGTTCAGAAGAGAGCTTCTGCAAAACAACGCCCGCCGTGCGGACGAGCTCCTCGAAAAGGTCGGGCTCCTCGACAGGGCTTCCGCCTACCCCCACGAGCTCTCGGGCGGCCAGCAGCAACGCGTCGCCATCGCCCGTGCACTCGCCCTCGAGCCCGAGATCCTCTGCTTCGACGAGCCCACTTCCGCCCTCGACCCCGCCCTCACGGAAGAGGTCTTAAAGACCATTCGGACGTTAAAGGGCCATACCATGATCGTGGTCACCCATGAGATGGCGTTTGCAAGAGAGGTCGCCGACGAGGTGATCTTCATGGCGGAAGGCAGGGTGGAAGAGCGCGGCACGCCGGAGGAGATCTTCTCCTCCCCAATGAGCGAAAAACTAAAATCTTTTTTGAAACGGGAATACTATGACGAAACAGCAATTTCTTGACGAACACAGAGAACTCTTCGAGGCGGTCGCCTCCATTCGGAGCGCGGAGGAGTGCGCCCTCTTCTTTGAGGACCTTCTCACCTACAACGAGATCGAATCCATGACGCAGCGCGTTCGCGCCGCCAAACTTCTCCTCGAGGGCAAGACGTATGAACAGATCATCGAGGAGACCGGGATCTCTTCCGCCACCCTCTCCCGCGTCTCCAAGTGCGTACGCTACGGAGAAGGATACCGCCGCATCCTCGAAAGAAAATAAAAAGCCGCAAAAAAAAAAGCCGCCCTGTTGCGGCTTATTTTTGCATTTCGCATGATACTTTGTTTTTGTTTGAAGGCTTCCCGCATGCCACCCCGGAGCGGAAGGCCTTTATTTTTTATTCCACAGCTTCACCGTCTTATAGAGAAGCTCCTGCTCCTCTGCCGTCATGCGGCGGTATAGCGCGAGCAGGCGCTGCTCGCCGGGCGTAGGACGGTCATGGGTGCCTTCATATTCGTCCGAACGCCCCACGAGATAGTCCGCCGAGCACCCGAAAAAGTCTGCAAGGCGCGCAATATAGCTGAGCTTCGGCTCGGAGACCTCGTTCTCCCATTTGCAGACAGCCGTATCGCTCACGCCGATCGCATTCGCCAAAGCCATCATGGAAATGCCCCTCTCCTCCCTCAGTTCCCGGATCTTTCTGCCGAACATCGCACTTCTCCATTAACTTTTTTTATACTATACCAACTTTTATTTGTAATTTGCTTGACTTCCCCAAAAGTTTGTATTATGATAGAACATACACAAAGAAAAGTTTGTGCAAAGAAAAAAATTTTATGTATGGAGGTAAAACACATGAAAAAGACGACAAGTGTCCTGCTCTCATCTTTCACGGCGATCGCGCTCTCTGCCTCGCTCATCGCGGGGTCGACGTTTGCGCTCTTCACGAGTGAATCCAAGATCGACATCGCCGTCACATCGGGCAAGGTGGACGTGACCGCCACGATCGATGAAACTTCCCTCAAGGCGTACACCGTCGACCAGACTACGGGCGAAAAACAAGAGGCGGACGGAACAGCGGGTGAGGCGACGTTCCCCATCACACTCGGGAAGGCCACGCTCGGCAGCGAAGCTGAAGCACCCGACCTCACGATCGACAACTTCGTCCCCGGAAACAGCATCGCGTTCGACATCGACGTCGAAAACAAGAGCAGTATCGCCGTCAAATATCAGTTCGGCACGGCTGTGCAGGGCGAAGACGGCGCCGACGCACTCTTCTACGATGCCCTCAAGCTGAGCCTTACCGAGGATGGCGAAGAGGTCGCGCTCGTGGGCAACGGGAAGCTCTTCACCCGTCTTTCGAGCTGGCGCTTCTTTGAACCCAAGGCAGAGGGTGAGACGATCAAGCTCCACGTCGTCATCGACTTCCCCATCGACTTTGCCAACAACGCTGCGCAAGGGAAGACTTGCTCCTTCAACTTTACCGTCTCTGCGGTGCAGGCGAACGCGGCAACGGCAGAGCCCATCCCCGTAGAGGCGGACGGAACCTACAGCCTCAGCAGCGAGACCGAGTTTAAGGCACTCGGCGATATGGTCGCCATGGGCAACAGCTTCGAGGGCGAAACTGTGGAGCTTTCCGGCGATGTGACCGTCACCGACGATTGGGAGCCCATTGGGACCATAGAACATCCCTTCGAAGGCACCCTCGACGGAAACGGACATACGGTAGATTTCGGCGATCATACCTATCAAATGGAAGATCTGATAGATGAACTCCTCACCGGCTCCGATAACACCCTCTCCCTTGCTCTTTTCAATCGCATGGAAGAAGCTGAAATCAGCAATCTTACAGTGGAAGGCTCGTTGACCTTAACGGGGACGATCGAAACGAACAACACATACGACAATATCCAGATTTTACTTTCCGGAGTTTGCGCCGCCGCATCCGTTTCAAGCGGCGGCATGATCACCCACAGCACGATCGATGTCGATATCGACTGCTCGGATCTCGACTTTACAGGCCCCGGGAGTGCCACCATTATGATTGGCGGTGTTGCCGGTGTGCTCGGGGGCGGAACCGTGTCCAACTGCATCTATACAGGCACAATTAAACTTCCCAAAAACACTCTTAAAAGTGAATTCGGCACGGTTCAGATTATGGTAGGCGGAATCTACATCATGGGTAGTAACTTGGGTGGTATGCATTCAGTTGCACCCGATCATGTTGTCTTCGCAGGAAAAATCGAGAATGTACCCGAGGCAATCCCTGAAGACGGTAGCGTCGCCATCGGCGGCATCGTGGCGGCTGTAGCGCCTTCCGCCGCAATAGGTTGGTATAGTATCGGCTTCGAGCCCGTTGGATTGATGGGTACAGCAGGTAAGAAGCTCTCAGCCGATGAGGCAAAGGAACAATCTAATTTCCCCGACCTCGACTTCGAGACTACTTGGGACATGGGAGATACTCACCCCGTTCTCAGATAAACTTCAATCTGTTCCTATATACAGGGAGCCCTCCCGCTCTTCGGAACGGGAGGGCTTCATGCTGAGGAGACCACTCTCATGCGGCACGGCTTGACAAGGTCCGCTATAGACCGTATAATAGAGGTATGAACATCTTCTATAAACTTTACTGCCACGCGGTACATCTCGGGGTGAAGCTTGCGAGCCCGCTCATCCGCTACCGTGCCCCGCGCATTGTGGACTATGAAGAGGCCGCAATGCGAATTTTGCGTGCCAACCTCGGACATGCCCTGCTCGTAACAGGTCCGGCCGTGCTTTCAAACGGGCTGTGCGACCCCCTTCTTGCCGTCCTGCAACGTGCGGGGATAGAGGCGGAGATCTTCAAAGAAGTGCCCTCCGACCCCACTCTTTCCTGCGTGGAGAAAGCGCTTTCTCTCTACCGTGAAAGGGGGTGCGACTGCGTCATCGCGGTGGGCGGAGGCTCCCCGATGGACTGTGCGAAGGGGGTGTGCGCGCGTATCGCTTCCCCCCCAAAATCGCTCCTGAAGATGAAGGGCGCCCTCAAGGTGGGAAGAAATGTTCCCCTTCTCATCGCAGTACCGACGACGGCGGGCACGGGCAGCGAGGCGACGGCGGCCGCAGTCTTTACAAATGAGGAAAACCACGAAAAATTTGCCGTGTTCTCCCCGCACCTCGTGCCGAAGTTCGCTATTCTCGACCCCGAGCTCACCCGCACGATGCCTCCTTCCGTGACCGCAGATACGGGCATGGATGCCCTCACGCACGCCGTGGAGGCGTATATCGGGGGTGCGACGACGGCAGAGACGCGGGCGCTGTGCGAGAAGAGCGTTTCGCGCATCAAGCACAATCTCTATGCCGCCTATGCGGACGTCGACTTCGCGGCACGGGAGGAAATGCAGCTTGCGGCGTATGAGGCGGGCGTTGCCTTCACGCGTTCGTATGTGGGCTACGTGCATGCGCTCGCCCACGCTTTGGGGGCGACATTCCGTCCTCCGCACGGCAGGCTGTGCGCAGTGCTTCTTCCCGTTGTGCTCAAGGCCTATGGGACTTCTTGCACGAAAAAACTCGCCAATCTTGCAAGAACATGCGGCGTTTGTGACCCCTCTTCCTCGGACATGGATGCCGCGGATGCGTTCATCGAATGGATCGAAGATCTCAACTGTCTATTGTTTATCCCGCAAAGTATTCGCATCGATAAAAGGGACATTCCCGCTCTTTGCCGCCGCGCCGCAAAAGAGGCCAATCCCCTCTATCCCGTCCCGAAGCTTTTGGGTGTGGAGGAACTCGAAAAAGTGTGCTATGCCGTGCGCGCCGAGACAAAGAAAAAATAGAATGCGATCTGAGCCGTCGGAGAACGACGGCTTTTTTATTTGCCGTGAGGACAGGCGCCCCGACGTTTTACGAGCGTCAGAAGCCCCAAAGAGAGGGCAACGCCGAGAAGAAGGAGCGCGAATGAGATGACCCAGCCCCAAACCCCCATCGTGAGCGCGCTCCGTGCAAAGGGCGCATATACGGCGACGATGGAGCCAGAAATAAAGCCGAGGATGGCGAAGTTGGTCGCCCGCGGGAATTTCTTAAGAAAGAACCGCATGAGGAAGGAGACGGCGAAAAACCCGACGAGCATGCCTGCCCCGGCGACGGCGAGAACGAGAAGACTGGTGAGCGGCTCCGTCCCTTCGAGCAAAAACCCCGTGATGAGCGAGATGAGGGGCGCATAATAGCCGAAGATGAGAAGCAGCATGGAACCCGAGATCCCGGGCACGACGAGGGCGCATGCGGCCGCGGCGCCGACGAGGAAAAGCAGAAGATAGCCCCCCGCGTCGAGATGATACAAAAACCCCTCTGCATGGTTCGCCGAAGGGAGAAGCGCAAGCGATGCGGCGGCGAGACAGGGAAGAAGAAATGCGGCAAAATTGCGGGCGGTAGGCTTCCCCGGCGCGCGCTCCTTGATGACGGGAAGGCCGCCGATGGAGAGTCCAACAAAGAGCGTGACGGTAGGCACGGGGTAATTCTGCACGCCCCAGCGGATGGGAAACAGTAGCGCAGAGGCACCGAGAAGCATGCCGAGGGCGATGGGCAGTAGGGTGCGCATACTGCGCCTGAAGTGTTTGAAGATATCGGCGACTGCGCCGACGAGCCGTTCATACACGCCGAGTATGGCCGCGACCGAACCGCCCGAAAACCCCGGCACGATAAAGGCGATCCCGATCGCAGCACCCCGCATCACATCGGTAAGAAAGGCTGTGGCACGTTTTGCGGCAGATAGTTTCATCACTTCTATTGTATATTTTGCGATGAAAAAATAGCACTACAAATGCCTGTTGTTTATTTAGACGTTTATCGAAATAAAGAGAAAAGCAAGGAATTTTTTGAAAAATTATGCTTTGATGAGAAGTTTTACAGCCAACTTCGTATAAGGGGATCCTCTCGGGGCTACGCCCCTCGGGATGACGCGCGGGGCAGGATGACGCTTACCACCACCGGATGACGCGTTACCGTTAAAACGCGGAGAAGCTGCTTCTGATCACTTGCGCGAGCAGAACCACGCTTCTGCGCTGCGCGCCCCCTTTTGCAAAGCCACCGCACGCTTAATGCCGTTGAGGACAAATGAGCACAGCGGCCGACGGGGTTGAGGGATGATGAGATTTAACCCCTCACGAAATTTTGTTTTGCGATGTGAGGACTTCGTATAAGGGGATTCTCTCGCCCCCTTCGGGGGCTACTTCGTCGCTGCGCTCCTCGTGCCGACC
>CANQCA010000015.1 GCA_947589585.1 uncultured Clostridia bacterium | reverse complement strand
AGCATGTCGTCGTCGAGGTTCACGACCTTGCCGAGCTCCGTGGGACCCAGGACATCGTTGATGAAGAAGTCGCCGATCTTATCGAAGGGCGTATCCAGAAATCTCTCTTGCACGGTAGAGCCGAAATCGATGCCGACCGCTTGCAAATTTTCCTCCAAGGTTTCGAGAAGGACATTCACCTGCGGCGTATATTTTGCGATTTGGCCGAGATTCTCGACGCCGTCGCCGAGGTCGGACGCAACTTCGCTGATAAACTGGAGCAAAGTCCTGTCGGTATAGGTGGAAGAGATCCAGTTTTCGATCCCCGCGAACTCGCTGAGCTTGACGTTGGAAGCGACGAATACGCCCCCGCCGATGAGTGCCCCGAGGCCGACGAAGATGCCGAGGAAGAGGGCGAGCGCCACGGCGATGATACCGCGGAACCTGCCGCGGGGCATGTAGTGGGCGCGCGGATAGATCTTCCCCTCGCGCACAAGGCGTGCTTCGAGGGCAAGCTTCTCGTGATCGGTACGTCTTGCGGCCAGACGGCGCGCTCTGGCGCGTGAAGGATCCTTGGAATTTCTCATTGCATTACCTCTCAAATGAGATTTATTTTCCGAAAAGGGCGAAAACGCCGCCCTATTCTTCTCATACAAAAATGATTATAATACACGCGCGCGAAAAAATCAAGCATTTCGCACAAATAAAACTTACCATAATTGGAAAAAGAAAAAAGGCCCCCCGCGCCATGCCGCCCAACGCACCGTTACCCGCGTCATGCTGAGCCGACCAAGCCTTACGCAGTCCGTAGCGGCCCATCCTCGAAGCATCCCTTCATACGAAGTCCATGGGTAACCGCGTCATGCTGAGCCGACAAAGCCTTACGCAGTTCGCGGCGGCCCATCCTCGAAGCATCCCTTCATACGAAGTCCATGGCTAACCGCGTCATGCTGCGCCGCGCAACGTCAAGCGCGTCATGCTTCGACTAAGCTCAGCATGACGTATTTCAGCCAACCCTCAGACATGGTATGCCCGTTTTTCATCGGGTTTCCGCAAAGCGGGCGGCGAAACGCAAAAGTGCATCGGGATAATTGCGCGTTCCGTCCTCCGCGCACCAGAGGAGCAGTTCCTTCAACGCAGCGGCGGTCATCTTCTCGGGCACGCCCGCGCGCTGCAGATCTCTGCCGTTCACGGCGAGCTCTTTGGTGCAAAACGGCACGCCCTCTTCTTTCATTTTATCGAGGATATTCTGCCACTTTACGACGGACGGCGCAGGGGATAGATCGCCCTTGCACGCCGAAAAATCCGCCTGTTTCAAGGCGAAGAGGGCGGGGAGCATATCGCCGATCCGCAAGATCTCCCGCCGCACCTTGATATCCCGCATCATGCAGTCGAAATCGCGCATATGGTTTTCGACGAGAAAGACGGTTTCCTCTATAAGTTTTTTGGGCGCTTTGAGGCGTGTCAGGATCTCTTCCGCGATGCGCGCTCCCTCCACGGCATGCAGATAAAAGTTGCCGTCGCGGAGCATGCAGAAGGGTTTTCCCACGTCGTGCAGAAGCGCGGCGAAACGAATTTGAGGGGGGGCATGTCTGACACATTGGAGACTGTGTTCGAGCACATCGTGGACATGGTATGGGGATTTTTGCTCCATGCCGTCGCCGAGGGCGAGCTCGGGAATAACGCGCGCCAGCACCCCCGTCTCATGCAAAATTTTCAGCCCGCGGTAGGGTGCTTCCCTATCGCCGTGCTTTTCATCGGCAAGGAGCAGAAGGCGCAGCTCGGCAAAAATGCGCTCGGGCGCGATATCCTCGATGAGAGAGCAGTTGCGCTTCGCCCCCGAAAGGCATTCACCGTCGGGGGAGAGCCCCGTCTCGGCGCTGATGCGAGCGAGGCGTATGAGGCGGAGCCCGTCCTCGCCGAACACCTTTTCCGCCTCCCGCACCGTGCGAAGCCGTCTGTTTTGAATATCTTCGATGCCGCCGAGGGGGTCGGCAAAGTCTTCCCCCGCGATATCGTAGTATACGGCATTGGCGCAAAAATCGCGGCGGCGTGCATCGAGGGAGATATCCTGCGTGAAGAAGATCTCCGAGGGGGTGTGCTCCCCGCGCACATATTTATCCGAGCGGAAGCGGGAGAATTCGTAGCCGCACCCTTCCCCGTCTTCGAGCTTCACCGTCCCCGTATGGCGGTAGACGGCACGAACGGAAAAGCCGCTCCTCTTTGCCGCGGCGATGAAGTCCTCCTCGCACATGGGGGAGGAGAGGTCCCAGTCCGTCTTTTTCCCGATGGGATAGCCGAGAAGGAAGTCGCGCACGCTTCCCCCCACGAGATAGAGGGGGGCGGGGCAGGCCTCGGCAAGCTGTCTGAGGGGTTGTGGAAGATGGTCCTTCATGGTTCCGCCTGAAAAAATTTCTTAAAAACAGTATAGCAAATTCCCAAAAAAATTGCAATTCGTAAAAAGATATTGTATAATACGATTGGAAATTCTACAAATCGGAAGAGGGTATGCTGCATTTTATCGTCAATCCCCATGCGAAGAACGGCAAAGAGGTCATCGCGCGCCTGCGCCAAAGGTTGGAGACGGCGGGCGAGGCGTATGAGATCTTCGAGGGCGCAAACCGCGAAGAGATGATGCGCTACGTCGCCGAGCTCTCGGACGGAGGAGAGGAACGCATCATTGCCGTCGGCGGGGACGGAACGCTCAACGACGTTCTGAACGCCCTCACCCATCCCGAGCGCACCATGCTCGGCCTCATTCCCGCCGGCACGGGGAACGACTTCGCCGAGGCCGCGGGGATCCCTTACGGGGAAGAAGCGCTCGACCTCATCCTGAGGGGTGAGGCGAAAGCGATCGACTATCTCGATTGCGGCCCGTGGCGGAGCATCAATATCGCGGGGCTCGGGATCGATGTAGACGTTCTGGAGCGCTGCTACAAGATGAAACACGGCTCAGATAAGGGGAAATACTTCCGCGCCCTGCTCGCTTCTCTCATCCATTACAGGGGCCAGCGGGTGAAAGTCACCTCGGACGGAGAGGAGAAAACGTTTACCGCCCTCATCGTCGCCGCATGCAACGGAAAACAGTTCGGCGGAGGGATCCCCCTCGACCCGCTCGCGATTTTGGACGACGGGAAGATCGATCTCATGCTCGTCTCCCTCCCCAAACGGTGGAAAATTCCCTTCTATCTTCTTCGGCTCATGCACGGCAAGGCGCCCTATCTTCCCATCGTGGAGCGCGTCCTCTGCGAGGAAGTATCCATCGAACAGGAGACGGGGGAGTATATCCAGCTCGACGGCGAGCTCATCGCCTCCCGGTCGCTTTGCTGCAAGATCGTACACGGGCAGCTCAGATTTTTCAGGGGTTAAAATGGCCAATCTCTACCGGGATGTACTCAACAGCATCCCCACGGCGGCGATCGTCGTCGATAAAAACTTAAAGGTGCGCTATATGAACCGCGCCTTCGGGGAGTACTTCCGCGCAGAGAAACAGCGGGGGACGCTGCGCGACGTCACCGCATGCGGCGAGACGGAAGGGGAATGCGGCAAGGGCGTCCGCTGTGCCTATTGCCCTCTCCGCAACGTCTTTCTGGAAGTCGCCTCAACGGGCAGGACGGCCTTCCGCAAGCTCATTTTGGGGAGCGGCGGGGAGGGACTCGCCCTCCGCATGAAGGTGGAACCCTTGGGAAAGTTCATGCTCGGCATCGTGGATAACGCCTACGAGACCGAGATCGCCCGCGAGCTCTACTCCGCCCAGAGCATCCAGCAGCGGCTGCTCCCTCCCGCATCGGGAAGAGGGGGAACGCCCTATTCCTTCACCTATATTCCCTGCCGCGAAATTGGCGGGGACCTGCCCGACGTCTATGAAGTGGGCGGCGGGACGATGGGGGTGCTCGCCGACGTCTCGGGAAAGGGCGTCGCCGCGGGCATGCTCTCGGCGTTCGTCCGCGCGGGGTGGGATCGCACGGACCCTTCCCCCGCAAACGCCATCGCGGGCCTGAGCGCGAAATTTCAGGAGATGAATTTAGACGAGCGTTCCTACATCACGGCGGCGGCCGCGCACATCGAGGAGAAGGAGCAGTGTATCCGCTACTGCATCGCGGGGCACAACGCGCCCATTCTTCTCAAGGGGAAGGAGGGCATTTCCGAGATCGACATGAGCTCGCCCCCCGTCTCGACATGGATGCCCGCCTTCCGCTATGAGGACCGCACCATCGGCTACGAGAAGGGGGATATCCTCGTGCTCCTCACCGACGGCGTGACGGAGAGCAGGAACCCCGAGGGCGAGCAGTTCTCTTTGGAGCGCGTCGAAGCCATCCTGCAGCGGTCGGAAAGCGCCGAGCGGTTCATCGAACGCTTAAAATCCGCTCTCAGGGACTTTTGCGGCACCTTCAACGATGACATCACCGCCATTGCTTTCGATCTATAACAAAAATAAACATAAAAAATCGCTTCCCTTTGCGGGAAGCGGTTTTTTGCTTTTGATCATTCCTCGAGGAAGAGCTTGTTGTTGAGCGCGATCCAGATGCCGTCGAGGATGGTGAGGATCCAGAATTCGCCGAGGAAGGTGATGAGAAGCGCCATGACGAGGTTGATCGTCGTGTTCTTCTTGATGAATGCAGACCATCTCACGAGGAGGTCGACGATCCAGCCGACGAGCGGGATGATGAGCAGAACGATCTGGATGATCTTGTCTTGCTTATGGAACCAAGTATCAAAGTTCATAGTTTTACATCTCCTTAGATAAACTTCGCCATTATTCTACACAGTTTTGCATGCAATGTCAAGATTTTAACGAAATTTTTTCTGATATTTTTTTTGTGAAAAAAAGCATAATCTTTCCGTCTTGTACATAGAAAGGGTTTTTCCCCCGGGCTCAGAGCTTTTTTTGAAGGAAAACTTCCCCGCTCTCGACGTCCTTCCAGAGAAGAAGGCCTTCCTCGAGGGTGCAATAGCTGTGGCGGGAGCCTTCTTTGGGAATCGAGACGGAGCCGCAGTTCGCATAGGTATAGCCCTCCCGCTCCTCGAAGGCGGGGACGTGGAAGTGACCGCAAAAGAGGATATCGCCCTTGTTCGGGAGGGCGGGCGTCCTGTGCCCGTGTGTGAAAAGGACGGTGCGCTCACCGAGGGGCAGGAGCAGAAGCTCCGCCTCGACGGGGAACTCAAGAACGAGGGTATCCACCTCGCTGTCGCAGTTGCCCTTCACGCAGAGGATATCGTCCTTCATGCGGTTTAAGATCTCGGCACAGCCGAGGGTGGAATACTCTTTGGGGAGAGGGTTGCGGGCCCCGTGATAGAGAAGATCTCCGAGCAGGATAAGCTTTTGCGCGCCTTCTTCGCAAAAACGCCGGAAAAGCTGTGCGCAGTAATACTGTGAGCCGTGGATATCCGATGCGATCATAAACTTCATAATATGGCCTTCCTATAAAATTTATTTTAAGTGAGCGGGGCGAAGAGCATGGCGATCTGCCCCAAAAAGCGCACGAAGGGGGACGCCTTTTTGACTTCGCACCCGGCCGCATAGCAGGAAAGAAAGTCGCTCTCAAGCGCCCTTGCAAGCGCTTCATCCTCACAAAAGACGCCGCACTCCGCCTGCACGCAGAGGCTCCTGAAATCAAGATTATAGCTCGATACAAGCGCGTACTTCCCGTCGATGAGCATACTCTTCGCGTGCAGGAACCCGGGCGTGTATTCGCACACCTTCACCCCCCTTCGGAGAAGCTCGCGCGCGTAGGCCCGCGTCAGAAAGAACACGGCCCGCTTATCGGGGATATGCGGGATCATGATGCGTACGTCCACCCCCGCGGCCGCGGCCGTTGCAAGCGCCTGCATGCAGGTATCGGGCAGGGAGAGATAGGGGGAGAAGAGATACAAACGCTCCCGCGCAGAGGAGATGAGAAGGGGAAAGAGCGCTTCCCCGAGCCGATCGGTATCCTTGGCGTCATCGGCCAAAGCGGCGAAAAAAGTGCCTTCCCCCGGATGGGGATACGGGGAAACATTTTCTGCAGCGGAGCGCGTCAGGGCACACCATGTCTGAAGGAAGAGGGCTTGAAAGCTCGTCACATCCCCTTGGATGCGCGCGGCGGAATCCTTCCAATGGCCGAAGCGGATCTTTTCGCCCACATATTCGTCGGCGAGGTTGATCCCGCCCACATAGCAGATATCGTCGATGAGGAAGAGCTTTTTATGGTCGCGGCGGGTGAGCCCCTTCGCGGGGGCGAGAGGACGGAACACGGCGCATTTGATATCGCGTGCGGCGAGCTGCCTTTTGTACCGGCGGGGAAGGGTCAGGCTGCAGCCGAAGCCGTCGAATATGATGCGCACGTCCACGCCCTCGGCCGCCTTTTTCTCGAGAACGCGCACGATCTCATCCCAGAATTTCCCCTGCGCGATGATGTAGTATTCGAGATATATCCTTTGGGCGGCGCCCGCAAGATCTGCGAGAAGGCAGGGGCGCATTTCCTCGCCCGAGGCGAAGTATCGGAGGGCCCCCTTCCCGACATGGGTGCCCGTAATTTGCTCACAGAGCGTTTTAACGCAACCGAAAAGGGTGCCGCATCCCGCATCGGATGTAAGCCTTTCATCGGGGGCGCGGCGGGTGAAAAGGAGAACGAGGACGGGGCCCATCCACGGCACGAAGCCGAGCAGCATGAGCTTGGCGATCTTGCGCTCGGGAAGATCGTTTATGGCGATGACCGTGAGGGCGGCCGTGAAAGAAAGCGCCCGTTCCATGAGGGCGGCGGGCGCGAGAAGACGCGGGAGCTTGATCGAGAGGAAGATCCCGAGCGCGGCGATGAGCGCGAGAAAGAGAACGCACGGGAAGAGCCTTCCGCACAAAAATCGGCGCATTTTTCGCATATGTATGCGCCCTTGTCGCTTAACATTACCCATGCCCCTTTCCAAACATGTCATTCCGAACCCTCAAAGGGGGTGAGAGAATCCCCTTATACGGAGTCCGTGTTTTCATTAAGGGGATCCTTTGCTTCGCCTACGGCTCGTGCCGCGCTTAGTCTACAAATAGGAGCTTCGCGCGGGGCGTCTCCAAAGGAGCCTCGGGATGACACGTTTAGTTTTACAGTAAGTCGATAAAATTCACGACGTCGGAGCCGCGGTCGGCGCGGGAAGGGTAATCGGTGAAGAGGGCGTTTGCCTTTGCCGCCTTCACGACGTTTGCCTTATAGGGCGAAATATCCACCGCCTTATTGGCCATGAGGTTGATGGCGGTATCGAGGTATCCGTAGCCGTTATCCACGCAATAGATGGCGAGGTGCTTCTTCACGGCCGTATCGAGGCTCACCTTGAGCCCGCCCGCAGATTGCCCGTATAAAACGACGTTGGTGCTCCTTGCCGCAAGGCGGAAGGGAAGCTCGGGCGCATTGCCGATGGCGGAAGAGATATACACGGCGCCGTCCGCGAGCCGTCCGCCCGTGATCGAAGCGACGCTGTCGAGGGCCTTGCTGTCGGCGAGGACGGTATAGTAAACCCCGCACTTCTTTGCGAAATCGAGATGGCGCTGCACGGTATCCACGAGGATGGGCGCAGCCTGTTGGTAGATGAGAAGCTGGCAGACGAGGATGCCAACGAGATTGGCGCCGACGACGACGATGTGCTGCCCTTTTTTGGAACCCAGATGGTCGCAGACCGCCTTCGCGATGGCGACATGGTGCAAAAGCAGGGCGCGTTCATCGGATACGGAGGGGGGAAGCGCCGTAAAATCGCGGGGAGAGACGTTGACGAAATCCGTCAGAAATCCGTCCTGCGTGTGGCCGCAGACTTCGTATTCGGGGGCGGAGAAGTCCCGCTTCTCGACGCCGCTCGGGTCGATTGGGCGGAAGGTGTGTAAAAGCACCCTCGTCCCGCGGGGAAGGTAGACGCCCGCGCCGTCCTCGGCGATGACGCCCACCGCATACCGCCCGGGGATGAGAGGGTACTTGCAGGGGGCGGTCCCGTCGAAGAGATTCACGTCGAGGCTGTTCACGAGCACCTTGGTCACGCGGATGCGGATCTTGCCGTCCTCATGCCCGGGGAGAGGCTCCTCCGTATGTATGAGACGCTTGGGGCCGATGAGTTTCCATACGTTCATGATTTGCTCCTCAATTTGCAATCTTTGCGATATTCTTTCACATTATACCGCAAAACGAGGGGTTTTGCAAGGCTTTTTATAAGATTTCGGCGAAGAAGCGCACATCGACAAAATTTTCCCTTCTTTTTTTCGCGATTTTTTGATTGCCTTTCAAAATCAGTTGACGAACGCGAAAAAAACATTTATAATAGACGCGTTGAATGACAAAGAAACACGGAGTGAGGTGAACGATATGCGCGAGAACATTCATCCGAACTATCATGAGGTCACCGTCGTCTGCGCCTGCGGCGAGACGTTCAAGACGGGCACGACCAAGGATGTGGAGACGCTCAAGGTGGATATTTGCAGCAAGTGCCATCCCTTCTTCACGGGGCGGCAGAAGCTCGTCGATACCGGCGGACGCGTCGATAAGTTCAAGAAAAGATACGGGATTTAAGCTACGCGGCAGCCTCTTTCGGGAGGCTGTTTTGCTACTTCAGGCACATCTTTCGAGGTTGAAGGCATGAAAAAGAAATGCAACCGCACCTACATCGGCGGACAGGCTGTGATCCAGGGCGTCATGATGCGTTCCAAGCACGGCATGGCGACCGTTGTCCGCACCGATCAGGGCGAAATGCTTACCGAGGCCGTCAAGATCAAGGCCCCCGAGGATCGGCCCCGCTGGCAGAGGCTGCCCCTCATCCGCGGCGTCGTGAATTTCCTCTCCTCCATTATCGGGGGGATGAAGGTGCTCACCCGCAGCTCGGAAGCCGTCCTTACCGACGATGAAGAGACGGAGGCGGGGCAGAGCAAATTTGCGCGTTATCTCGCGGACAGATGGAAGATGAGCGTGGGCGATCTGCTCACGGGGTTTTCCGTCGTGCTCGGCGTTTTGCTTGCCGTGGGGCTCTTTGTGTTTTTGCCTCTGCTCTTTACCCGTCTCATCGCATCGGCGGCGCCCGTCGTGGGAAGGGGGAGCATGTACGGGCTCTGGTACTATCTCATCGAGGGGGGATTCCGCCTCGTCATCTTTCTTTTATACATTCTCTTTACGCTCGTCTTCAAGTCGCTCCGCGAGACGTATATGTACCACGGCGCGGAGCATAAGACGATCAACTGCTACGAATACGGCCTTCCGCTCACGGTGGAGAACGTGAAAAAGTGCACGCGTCTGCACGACCGCTGCGGCACGACCTTCCTCTTCATCGTCCTCTTCATCTCCATCATCGTGTTCGCTCTCGTGGGGATCCCGCTCGATATGCTCTATACCGCGGCGGGGATCTCGGGGATCTTGGAGACGCTTCTTTCCATCGTATTCAGGATCTTGCTCCTGCCCGTCGTGGCGGGGGTATCATATGAGGTTTTGAAACTTCTTGCGAAGACGGACAGCGTCCTCGTCCTTCCCTTGAAGGCGCCGGGGTATCTTTTGCAAAAGCTCACCACCCGCGAACCCGACGACGGCATGATCGAATGCGCCATCCGCGCTTTCGAGACCGCCCTCGAAATGGACGAAGATCCCGACTTCAACGAGAGATTTTTTGCGACGGAGACCAAGCTTTCCAAGCTCATGGCGGATATGAAACGCTGCTTTGCGGATAAGGGCATCGACGGATCGGATGCGGAGTGGATCTTATCCATGTCGCTGGGCATCAAGCGCAGCGACCTTTCCGAGGAGCGCGTCGTCTCCCGCGCCGAGTGCAAGAAGGTCCTCGATATCTTCGACGAACGCATGAAGGGCAGGCCGCTTTGGTACATATACGGCGATACGGAATTCTACGGCTACACCATCAAGGTGGACGAGCGGGTGCTCATTCCCCGCCCCGAGACGGAGATCCTCGTGCGGCAGGCGGTGCTTTCCCTAAATGACGGCGACAGCATGCTCGATCTTTGCACGGGAAGCGGCGCCGTTGCGGTCGCAGTCTATTGCGAGGCGAGCAAGGATAAGCACATTACGGTCACGGCTTCGGATATCTCGGAGGAAGCGCTCGAGCTCGCCAAGGAGAATGCGCGCCTCAACAAAGCCGCCGTCGAATTCGTGAAAAGCGATCTCTTCGCGGGCATCCGCGGAAGGTTCAATGTCATCACCGCCAATCCGCCCTATGTAAAGCGGGGAGAAATATCCTCTCTTCCTGCCGATGTGAAGAACTTTGAGCCCCGCATCGCCCTCGACGGCGGGGAAGATGGGTTGGATTTCTACCGTGCGATCGCTGCCGGCGTCGGCCGCCATCTCTGTAGCGGGGGCATGCTCATCCTCGAATGCGGCGAAGGGCAGGCGCAGGAGATCATCCGTATATTCCAAACGACGGCGCGCTGCGACTTTGCGATGGTCGTGAAGGACCTCGCGGGCGTGGAACGCGTCGTAAAGATAGGGTTCTGATGCTGAAAAAACTTGCGGAGATCGCGGCCAGATACGAAGATCTCACCCAAAAATTATCCGCGCCCGACGCTTACCTTTCGGAGGACTATGTGCGCCTCAGCCGCGAGCGGGCGGAGCTCGAAGAGATCGTCTCCGCATACCATGTCCTGCAAGAGACCGAGCGGGAGATGAACGCCGCCTTCGAGGAGGCCGAGCATGAGACGGAGGAGATGCGTTCGCTTCTCCTCGAAGAAGGGTACGCTCTCAAAGAAAAATGCAAGGAGCAAGAGGATAAGATCAAGATCCTGCTTCTTCCCAAAGATGAAAACGACGGGCGGAATTGCACCTTGGAGATCCGTGCGGGCGCGGGCGGCGAAGAGGCCGCCCTCTTTGCATATGAGCTCTATAGGATGTATATGGCCTATTGCGAAAAGCACCGTTTCTCGTGGGAGACGGCAGAGCTGAGCGAGACCGAGCTCGGCGGCGTGAAGGAGGCGATCGTGCTCGTAGGCGGGAAAGACGTCTACAAGCGCCTCAAATACGAGAGCGGCGTGCACCGCGTCCAGCGTGTTCCCGAGACGGAATCGCAGGGGCGCATCCACACTTCCACGTGTACGGTGGCCGTTCTTCCCGAGGCGGAGGAAGTGGACGTGCAGATCGACGAAAAGGACGTGCGCGTCGATCTCTACCGCTCCTCGGGCGCAGGCGGGCAGAAGGTCAACAAGACGGAGACGGCGATAAGGCTTACCCACTTCCCGACGGGCATCGTCGTCACCTGCCAGGATGAACGCAGCCAGCTCAAAAACAAGGAAAAGGCCTATCGCGTCCTGCGTTCCCGCCTCTACGACTACTATCAGAGCCGTGCTACGGGGGCGGAGGCGGCCAACAGGAAGAGCCTCGTCGGCACGGGGGATCGGAGCGAACGCATCCGCACCTACAACTTCCCCCAGAGCCGCATCACCGACCACCGCATCGGCCTTTCCCTCCACGATATGGACGCATTTTTATCGGGCGATCTCGACGAGATGATCGACGCGCTCGCCCGTGCGGATACGGAGAGACGGCTCGCCGCCTCGGAGGATTGAGAATATGGCAACACTTGCAAAGCGCATACAGACGCTCTCGCCCTCGCTCACCCTCGCGATCAGCGCGAAGGCAAAGGCGATGAAGGCGGCGGGGGAGGACGTCATCAATTTCGGCGTCGGCGAACCCGATTTTTCCACCCCGCAATACATCGTAGAGGCCGCCTTCGAGGCAATAGAAGAGGGGCAGACCAAATATACGCCTGCCGCGGGCACCTTGGAGCTGCGCCGTGCGATCGCGGAAAAACTTCTCCGCGAGAACGGGCTCTCCTATTCGCCCGAAGAGATCGTCGTCTCGAACGGGGCGAAGCAGTGCATCTTCAACGCCTGCTATGCGCTCGTCGACGAGGGGGACGAAGTCATCATTCCCGCGCCCTATTGGCTCACCTACCCCGAGATAGTGAAGACGCTCGGCGGTGTTCCCGTCTTTATCGGGGCGAAGCGGGAAAAAGGCTTCAAAATTTCCCCCGAAGAGCTTCGGGCCGCTATCACGCCGCGGACCAAGCTTCTCATCTTCAACTCCCCCTGCAATCCCACGGGGGCGGTGTATTCCGAAGAAGAGATCCGCGCCCTCGCCGCCGTGTGTGAGGAGGCGGGCATCTTCGTCCTGTCCGATGAGATCTACGAAAAGCTCGTCTACGGCGGGGCGAAGCCCTTCTCCTTTGCCGCAGTCTCCGCGAAGATGAAGTCGCACACGGTGACGGTAAACGGCGTCTCCAAGACGTATGCGATGACGGGCTGGCGGATAGGCTACCTCGCCGCACCCCCCGAAATCGCCAAGGCGATCGCTTCCTTCCAGAGCCATGCGACGGGCAATCCCAACGCCGTCGCCCAGCATGCGGCAATGCGCGCGCTCAGCGTTTCCGATCCCTCTATCGCGGACATGGTATCCGCGTTTTCTGCGAGAAGGGCGAAAATGCTCGAAAGGATCTCCCATATGGAAGGGGCGGAATGTGTCGTTCCCGACGGGGCTTTTTATGTGATGCTCGTCGTCGAGGGTACATACGGGAAGTGCTATCGCGGCAAAAAAATTCAAAATTCCGTGGACTTTGCCGAGGCGCTGCTTGCCGGGAAGAAGGTCGCCGTCGTCCCCGGGGCGGCGTTCGGCGCCGGGAGCTGCGTGCGCCTTTCCTACTCCCTCTCCATGGAGGAGATGCTCGAAGGGCTCCGCCGCATCGATGAATTTCTGAAGGAGATAAAAAACGGCGGCGCGGCCATATAAAATAAATAATATTTTTTACGTAAACCCCTTGAATATCTGCAGGAAATTTGATAGAATAGTATCAAGGAAAGTGGCTGAAGGCCGCTGTTTTTAAGGAGGATCTCATGATCAAAATCATCTGCGGGCCGAAAGGCAGCGGCAAGACCAAGCGCATTATCGAAGTGGCAAACGAAGCGGTCGCAACCGCCAAGGGGCATTTGATTTTCATTACCGATACAAAGCGCTATATGTACGATCTGAAGCGCGAAGTGCGGTTCATCGACGTGACCGATTACCAGATCGCCGGCGAAGAGGCGCTGTGCGGCTTCATCAAGGGCGCCATCGCGGGCAACTACGATAACGAGTTCATCTATGTGGACGGCATCGCACGCATCGCGGGCAAAAATCTTACGGATATGGCGCAGAGCTTCTATATGCTCGAGAAGATCGCCGCGCTCCGCAATCTCGAGATCTGGATCACCTGCAGCTGCTCCGAGGAAGAGCTGCCCGAATTCGCAAAGAAATATCTCTGACCGGCGCAACTGCGCTCTTTGCGTTTGCGAAATTGTCCCGCCCGTGCGCGGGACTTTCACCTATAAAAAGGAAGGCAATCTATGCATTTTGTGAGTACGAGAGGAGAGGAAAAGGTCAACGCCCCGCAGGCCGTTTTGCGCGGCTGTGCGAGCGGCGGCGGGCTGTTCGTGCCCGAGACGTTCCCGCCTGTATCCGAAGGGGAGCTTGCGGACATGCTCCCCCTCGATTATGCCGAGCGTGCCGCATATCTTCTCGGAAAATACTTTGACGAATACGATATGGAGGGGCTTGCATCCGCCCTTCGCAACGCCTATTCCAAGTTTGAAGGGGGCGATGCCGCGCCGCTTGTCCGCATGGATAACGGCATGTATATGCTCGAGCTCTTCCATGGGCCCACCTGTGCGTTCAAAGACCTCTCCGTCGGCGTCCTTCCCTACCTCATTTCCGAGGGGAAGAAGCTTTGCGGCGTGCGCGAAGAGCTCCTGCTCGTCTCGGCGACGGGCGGAGATACGGCCAAGGCGACGCTCGAGAATTTCGCGGGGGCGGAAGGGATCCGCGCGATCGTATTTTACCCCGAGGACGGCGTCTCCAAGATGCAAAAACTCCAGCTCTGCACGCAGGACGGAGAGAATGTGGAAGTCATCGCCGTGCGGGGCAGCTTCGACGATTGCCAAAGCGCACTCAAAAAGATGTTCCGTCTGGAAAAATACAGGACCGCGATCGCGGAGAAGGGGTATCTTCTTACCACTTCCGACTCCGTGAACATCGCCCGCATCCTTCTTGAGACCTGCTACTACTTCTCCGCCTACCTCGACCTCGTCTCCGCCGAACAGATCGGCATGGGGGACAAGGTGGATTTCTGCGTCCCGACGGGCAATTTCGGCAACATCCTCGCGGGCTACTATGCAAAGCGCATGGGGCTGCCCATCGGAACGCTTTTGTGTGCGACCAATAGAAACAGTCCCCTGAGCGATTTCTTCCGCACGGGCTGCATGGATACGAAGCGCCCTCTCTGCCGCACGATGTCGCCCTCGATGGACGTTGTTTCCGCATCCAATGTCGAACGGCTCATCTTCGAGGTCTCGGGAAGGGATGCACAGCTCACCAAGGAGCGCATGAAGGAGCTCTCCTCCACGGGAAGATATACCCTCCGCGCCGAAGAGATCGCCGAGCTGAGAAGAAATTTCTACGCGGATGCGACTTCCGAGGACGATACGGTGGAGTGCATCTACGAGTTTTTCGAGGACTACGGCTACCCCATGGATACGCACACGGGCGTCGCCATGAACGTCGCCCAAAAGTATCTCGAGAAGCTCGAGAGCGATACCATGTCCGAGAGTCACCCCATGGTGATCGTGTCGACGGCGAGCCCCTACAAGTTCCCGCAGGACGTTTTGTATGCCCTCACGGGCAACGATGTGAAGGATAGTTTCAAGGGGGTGAAGCGCATCCACCTCCTTACGGCGATGAAGGTCCCCGAGGCGCTCAAGGCCGTGCGCTACAAGCCCATCCGCTTCAAGACGGCCGTTTCCCCGGAAAAGATGTTCGACGCTCTCCTCAAATTTCTGGATTAGATCCACGCTCTTCTCACCTCGATGCTGCGCCGCCAAAGGGCGGGGCAGCTGTTTTTTTGCGGGGGTTGCATCGGCAGACGAAGTGTGATATAATCAAATCATATCCCGAATTCACGGAACACACATAGCGGAGGAACCATGAAGATCCAAATCGGAGCGATCGGACGGAGTACGCGCTTTCTCGCGGGAGATGACGAGCCGCCCAAGGTGCTTGCAAGCGTTGGCGCGACTGCGCGCGAGGATAGTATCGCGGCAGAGGTGGAAAAGGCAAAGACGGCGGAACGGTATGGCGCGGATATTGTGATCGACCATACCCTTACGCCCAATCATGCGGAAGTGCAACGCCGCATTCTCGGAGAAACGAATTTGCCGCTCTCCGCGATCGCGGTCTATGATATGGCGTCGCTCGTGGAATACTCCGGCAAAAAATTTTTCACCGAGGATGATGTGCTCCGCGGGATCGAGGCGAAGGCGCAAATGGGCGTGGATATGCTCACGGTCCATGCGAGCGTGAGAAAAGAGGATATCGTATATTTCAAAAAGAGCGACAGAACGATCCCCTGCACGAGCCGCGGCGGCACGATGGTGTTGGAAAATATCATGCGGTGCGGAAAGGAAAATTTCTATTGGACGCATTTCGGCGAGATCCTCGCACTTGCAAAGAAATATCGGTTGACTTTGAGTCTTGGCGCGGTGTATCGCCCCGCCTCGATCGCAGACGCCGTTTTGCACAACGATATGTATTGGGAAGAGATCGGCAGGAATGCCGAACTCGTGAAGCGTGCGCAGGAATGCGGTGTAGACATCATGGTGGAAGGGATCGGGCATTGTCCCATCGATCTTATCCCCGAGGTCGTGCAAAAATCGGTCTCCGTTTGTCATGGCGCGCCGTATCGGGTCCTGACGGTGGCGACAGACAGTGCGCTCGGTTTCGATCATGTTTCTTCCGCGATCGCAAGCGCGACGGCGGTCGCCGCGGGCGCAAGTTTTGTGACGGCGGTCTCGCGTTCCGAACATCTCGGACTGCCTACGGAAAAAGAAATGGCAGAAGCGGTGATCAGCGCCAAGATCGCGGCGCATTGCGGATACCTTGCAAGGAGCAAGGACCGCCGTTTGGACGACAGGATGGCGCAAGCACGGCGGGAGCGCGGTTGCCGCGGAGCGATCGAGGGGGCGATCGTCCCGCAAATGACGGAAGAAGCCTTGAAAAAACACAAGCAGAGCGATGGAAAACGGTGTACCATGTGCGGTCCGTTTTGCGCGCTTGCCTCAGGGGATCGCATCAAGGACGGGAAGAAATGACGCCGAAAGTGAGAAATAAGGCAGAGAGCAGGGCGCGCATCGAACAGATGGGGCTGAACCGCGTTCCGGAGATCTTTGTGGAAAGGGAGGATGCCGAGCGGATCCGCAGTTTTTTTCAAAGCAACCCTGCCGAACTCTATGTCGTGCGGGACGCCGAACATTCCAGCGGAAGATACTATTATGTGCGGACGGCGGAGGAATGTATGACCAAAACCGTAAATTTTACGGGAAAGATCATCGTCGCCGTCTCGATCAACACCTATCGGAATAAGATCTTGCTCGGGGCGATCGAAATAGACGGAGAGGCTGTTACAATCTGTGCGACGACGGATCCGTCGCTTGACCACAGAACGATGTACGGCAAGCTCGATTATGACTTAAAAACGGATATCTTCGATAAGAAACTTTCCCGTATTCCCGAGTTTGATTTTCTATTCCGTTATCTGTGCGAACACGGACTCCTCGGCTCGGTCGTCGAATTTACGATCTACGATCGTCCCGTGGGTGTCAATCGGGAGCGGATCCTTATCAATGAGATCAGAAATTATTGAAGAGCTTCGGAATGATCTTGGGAATTTCATCAGTACGAATGCAGGATGCCGCCCGCACAGGGCGGCTGTTTTTTCTGTTTCGGGGCTTTTTCACAAAGTGAACGCGCGTAAAAGTTGCAATTTGCCGCGGGGTATGGTATAATGATGCAAAATAGGGGGATTTTCAGCAATGGAAGAGAACACGAGCGAAATGAAGAAGATCGTCTATTCCGCCGTCCAGCCGACGGGGAGCCTCACCATCGGGAACTTTGTGGGGGCCATCCGCAACTGGCTGCGCTTGCAGGATGAATACGACTGCTTCTTTGCCATCGCCGACCTTCACGCCATCACCGTGCGGCAGGAACCTTCTGAGCTTCGCCGCCGCACCTTGGATCTCGCCGCGCTCTATCTCGCCTGCGGGATCGACCCGAATAAATGTGCACTGTATGTGCAGTCGCACGTTTCGGCGCATGCGGAGCTGTGCTGGATCCTCAACACCCTCACCTATGTGGGCGAAGCCTCCCGCATGACGCAGTTCAAGGATAAATCGCAAAAGCACGCCGATAATATCAACATGGGGCTCATGGATTACCCCGTTCTCATGGCGGCGGATATCCTTCTCTATCAGACGGACTTTGTTCCCGTCGGCGCAGACCAAAAACAGCATGTCGAACTCTCGCGCGACCTCGCCGAGCGCTTCAACAGCCGCTATGGGGCGACCTTCAAGGTCCCCGAGCCGCTCATCGTCAAGGGGGAAGCGCGCATCTGCTCGCTGCAAGACCCCGCAAAGAAAATGTCGAAATCCGACGAAAACCCGAACGCCTCCGTCTTCCTCTCCGACGATAAAGACACCGTCATCCGCAAGTTCAAACGCGCCGTGACGGATAGCGATAACCGCATCGTCTGTGCGGAAGATAAGCCCGGCATTTCCAACCTTCTCAATATCTACTGCGCGTTCTCGGGGCATACCATGTCCGAGGCAGAGGCTGCATTTTCGGGCATGGGGTATGGAGAATTCAAGCTCGCCGTGGGGGAAGTTGTCGCGGACGTCCTTTCTCCCATCCAAGCCGAGCAAAAGCGGCTTCTTGCCGATAAGAAGTATTTGCAGGAAGTTCTGGCCCTCGGCGCAGAGTGGGCGTTCAAGGCGGCGAGAAGGACGCTCTCCAAGGTCTGCCGCAAAGTGGGCTTCTACAAGGAGTGATATGTTCGGGTACGTTCGCTACGATCTTCCCAATCTGCATGTGAAGGACATGATGCTCTACAAGGCGCTCTACTGCGGGCTGTGCAGGAGCATCGGCGCATCCTGCGGGCAGATGGCGCGCGCGGGGCTCACCTACGATACGACCTTCCTCTCCGCCCTTCTCCACAACATGACGGGGACGGATATCGAGGTGGAAAAGCGGGGCTGTTTCGGGCATACCATCCGCAAAAAGCCGATGGCGAAGGTGGACCCCCTCTCCGAAGAGCTGGGCGCACTCAACACCATTCTCATCTACTATAAGCTGACCGACGACATTGCGGACGGCGGCAGGGGATCGGTAAAGCGCGTTTGGTTCAAAAAAGGGTTCAAAAAGGCGAAAAAGCGCTATCCAGCCCTTGTGGAGCTTATCGAACGCTATCTTTCCGAGCAGGAACGGGCGGAGAAGGCGGGCACTTCTTCCCTCGACATTGCGGCGGAGCCCTCCGCACGCATGATGCAGGAAGTTTCCGACCACTTTTTGGGGGAAAAGGCTTCCCCCGCGACGCAGGGCCTTTTCTACGGCCTCGGCAAGTGGATCTATCTCATCGACGCTCTCGACGACTTCGAGAAGGATATCAAGAAGAAAAACTTCAATCCCTTCGTCCTCTCCTATGGGGAAAGTACGCGGGAAGAGCTCATGAAGAAGCATGGCGGGGAGATCCGGTTTCTCTTCGACACCCTCTTCTATTCCATGCGGGAAAACCTTGCAGGAATAAAATTTTCCTTCAACAGGGACCTTACGGACAATGTCATCCTCCGCGGCATCCCCTTGGAGACGGAACGGGTATTAAGGGGCGAACCGCGGCGGGAGATGAGCGTCAAGATTTGAAAACAAAAGGAGTATATATAGAGCATGAGCAGAGAAAGTTACGAACTTTTGGGACTCGACGAAACGGCGACGGACGAGGAGATCGACCGCCGCTATGAGGAGTTGAAGAAAAAATATAACGAGGAAAAGTGGCAGGACGGCGAGGCGGGCAATGCCGCAGCGCGCATGCTCACCAAGCTCGAAACAGCGTACGAAGAAATTAAAGACGAGCGCA
>CANQCA010000014.1 GCA_947589585.1 uncultured Clostridia bacterium | reverse complement strand
GCGCGTTATTATTTGAGCCTTCGCCAAGTTCATCGTCGCTCTCGTTCATCTGAACGTCGACGTCGGTAACGGTAACGGTGCCCCCTTCCGATACCGAACCGACCAAAGCGCCAACGGTGGTGCCGGAAGCTTCTGCCGCTGCCTTGACGGTGGAATCGGTGACGGCGACGTTCGTGACGGTGAGAGTCCCCTTCGCTTCGGCGACGAGCGCACCCGCCTTGCCGTTTTCCTCAGCCGTCACGGTCGCATTGGCGAGTTTGACGTCCTTGATCGTCGCATTCTTGGTCACGCCGAAGAGGCCGGCATTCGTGCCCGTTGCGTTCAGACCGTAAATGGTGTACCCATGTCCGTCGAAGGTACCCGAGAAAGGCGTTTCGGCGGAGCCGATGGGCTTGAAAGCAAGAGTCCCGCCGGCAAAGGGAACGGCGTCTGCGACGACATAGGCCGAACGCTTTGCCATGCGGTGTGCAACAGGCTCTCCGCCAAGGTAGATGTTATCCATGAGCGCAACGTTCATATTCATTGCTGCCTCATTTAAGGAGAAAGCGCACAGCTCGGTCGCGTTGTAGATCGGGACCGTGTTGGGCTCTGTAGGCGGGTTTTCCACATGGGCGTTCCCCTGGTATGCAAGGACGGCGATCTTGAGGGTGCATTTCGCTTCCTCATAGTCACTCGCCACAGTCGTGGGAAGCCAAATGCCGACGGGAACGGTGGCCACCGTTGTGCCTTCCGTTATGCCCGACGACGGAGCGGCGAGCGGGTCCGACCAATTCGATGCAAAGGTGGAAGTTGCAGACATGGGCGTGCCGCCCTCGTCCGTCATTTTGGTGACGTCGTAGGTCGGGGCGGATTCATTACCCTTCGTGAATTGGAAATCCGCGCGCAACTGACTTGCAAGGTCCTTTTCGCCATCGTTCGTCGCAGTGACGCGAACCTGGTACTTCACGGAAATGGTCGACTTGTTCGTGATGACGAGGTTGAAGCTGATCCCTTCGCCGCCGGCGATATTTGTGAGGGTAAGATTACCCTCTGTGTACGAATATGTACTCCCATTGAGGCCAAGCGAACCGCTGTTCCCGTTGACACCCGAATTTTCCTTGTAGGTGTACCCGCTTCCTTCATCGGTCGCCAAGTAGGTCTTGAAGCTGCCTTCCGCGACGCTTGCCTCGACTTCCACTTTGCCCGAAGTAATCGCGAGATTTACGCTGTCTTCACTCGAGAAGAGGGCGAGGGTGGAGCCGGCGATGAGCGAGGCGCACATGGCCATCGTCATCACGGAGCCCAGGACGACTTTTGTGGTTTTCTTCATAGATTCTCCTTTTGCAGGGCATTCCCCGCAACGATACTATACAAAACTATTTTATCATACACCCCCCCCCCATCTGTCAATAGAAACACATGGGTCTTTTCATAATTTTTTGACTTTTTTTGCAAAAAAAACTTCCCCCTACATGGAGGAAGGCCTTTTCAGCCCAAGGCAATATCCAGGATCATCATCAGGCAAAAACCGATAAGAATGCCGAGCGAGGCGACCGTCTTGTTCCCCGAAAAGCACTCGGGAATGAGTTCGGAGCAGACGACGGCGATCATCGCCCCCGCGGAGAAGGCAAGCGCCCACGGGAGCAGCCCCGCGATGAAGGTCGCCGCGACCGCGCCTAAAACGCAGGCGGGGATCTCCACCGCCCCCGAGCCTTGCGAGAGCGCAAAACTTTTCAGCCGCGACATGCCGCCCCCGCGCAGGGGAAATGCCACGCACGCGCCCTCGGGGAAGTTCTGCACTGCAATTCCCACCGCGAATAAAAAGGCGGGAAGCAAGGCCCCCTGCACCCCCGCGGCCGCCGCCGTAGCCACCCCCACCGCCATGCCTTCGGGGATATTATGAAGGGTCACAGCGAGGTACATGAGCGCATTCCTGCTACCCATGTCCGCGATCGATCCCTTCTTTTTACTGAGAAGAACGTCCGCCAAAATGAGAAGTCCCCCGCCCAAAAAGAAGCCGAGCGTCACCGTGAGGTAGGGCGGCAGGACGCTTTCGTATTCGAGCGCGGGAAGGAGAAGAGAGAAAAAACTTGCCGCGATCATAATGCCTGCGGAAAGCCCCGTAAGAAGGGTGATCGCAAGCGTGTTCATTTTTTTGGAGAAGAAGACGAGGGACGCGCCGAGCGCCGTCGCCGAAAAGAGCATGAGGGAGAAGAGAAGCGCCTGTAACCACGGTGCAAGCCCCAAAAACCACTGCATTTGTAAGCCCCCGTATTTCTGAATGTGCGTACATTCTCATCCTATGCAACGGGGCAATTTTTGGGTTACGGGAGAAACACAAAGAGCCTTCCCCTCGAGGGGGGAAGGCTCTTTCGGACTTCGTTTTCGCGGATGGCTTCCGCGTTTTTATTTTGATTTATCGGCTCGAAATGATGGTTAGCTTCTGAGCGCTGCGACCATCTGGGTCATATAATCCTCAAGTCTTTGGGGATCGGAAGCGCTTAAATCAAACCTGCATGCTTCGCCGAATGCACTGAATGCATCCCAATAGCTCTGAGGCATGGACTTCTGTACAACTGCATGGCCATCCATCTGCTTGAGAAAGGCGCTCATCGCGGGATTCTTTGTGACCTTCTGGGAAGCGGCAAGGTCCTTATTGCTCGGGATGACGCTAACCGCATCCAATCTCCTCTCCTGGATCGCTTTGCTCGAAAGGTATGCGGCGATCTTATGCGACTCGGCAAGGCGTGCCGGATCTGCGTAGGGATTTACGCCATAGAGCTTGCCGCCTGCAAAGGACCACCAATCGTACTTCTTGCCGTCGAGCTTGCTCGTCCACTGAGGAAGGGTGGTCGCGGCATAGTTTTCGCCCAATGCCCACTCAAGCGCATCGGCCATCCAGGTACCCGTGATGACGGCGCCGAGGTTGCCCTCGTTCGCAATGCTCGTGAGAATGTCGTTGGCCCCGGAGACAACGACTTCGTTCTGTGCGAGCGTTGCCCAGCCCTCTGCGCCGAGGACGCCGTAGGAGTACTTGCCGCCCTCGGGCTTCTGATCGAGGTTGGTCTCGACTTTTTCGAGTTCGCCCCGCGCATTGTAGATGGCTTCGTACTTGCCGCCTGCGCCGTACATCATCGAGCCCGAATACCAGCTGTTGGTGTATTCAACGATGAACTTCTTTCCCGCGGCCTTGATGTCGCTAAGGACGGCATTGAGGTCGGTGGGATCGGTCTTGACGACGCTCTTATCGTAGTACATGAAGAACCCGTTATCCGTGGAATAGGGATACGCATAGAGCGCGCCATTGAAAACACCCATGTCATACGCTATGCTGACGTTTTCCGACTTGATCCTGGCAGCCGTCGTAGTGTCGACAGGGTCGAGCGCACCGAGCCTGATGAGGTTAACGAGCTGGTCGTTCGCGAAAGCATAGACGTTCGCGCCCGATTTCACGTCGATGCTGAGCATGCTGTATGCATCAGCCTCGCTGACGATACCGAACTTAAACTTGTAGGGATAATCCGCGCCCTGCTCAGCGGCATAGTTCGCCATGACTTCTTGGAGGAATTCCTGTTGTCCGCCGGGGCCCCAGATCGTGATCGTAAATTCTTCGGATGTATCCACTTCGGGAAGGGTCACTTCCTGGCCGCCGTAGACAAAATCGATGGTCAAATCCGTCTCTCGGGTGCCTTCCGCCCAGACCTGCCTGAGCTCGGCGAGCTTTCCCTCTTCGAAGATGAAAGTGGCCCTGCAAGTTTCGTAATCCCTGTCGTCATCACCGATCAAGGTTACGACGTACCCGCCCTCGGCCTTATCGTATTGGGCGTCCTGTGCATGCTCCGCAAAGAGAAGTACATAATTATCCATGAGGCTCGTGATGGTCGCCTCGTTCACATAGTCTCTCTTCTTCCACGTTTCTGCGTAATCTTCCTCGTTCGGTACATAGTAGAATTCGCCGTCGTAATAGTGTTCGTACCGATCGTATCGCACTTCCCCGTACGAGGAGGGGAAGATGCCCCAGCCGACTTCATGCTCCAAGTTGTCCGCGCGGGCGGCTATGATCGTGTCGCTCACACAAGGTTCCCCGAAATTCGTGATCGTTTCGGCCTTTGCCGTCAATTTGAAGTTTTGGAAGTTCTCTTCGGCGAAAGCGGCCGCCCAAGCCGTTTCGAAGCTCTCCTCGGGAAGTTTTTCGCTGAACTTCTTGCCCTGAAGCCACAAGAAAAATTCATCGATCGATCCCTTGTAGCCCTCATCGAGCCAAAGCTCGTAAGCGCTCTTGCCGTTTTGGCCCGAGCCCGTGCCTGCGGCCTTCACGCCAGTATCCACTTCGCCGATGAACCAGTTGCCGTTCTCGCCGATGTGAGGCGTGGTGCCGTTGGTGCCGTTCGTCCCGTTGGTGCCGTTGGTGCCTGCGGCCTTCACGCCAGTATCCACTTCGCCGATGAACCAGTTGCCGTTCTCGCCGATGTGGGGCGTGGTGCCGTTGGTGCCGTTCGTCCCGTTGGTGCCATTGGTGCCTGCGGCCTTCACGCCAGTATCCACTTCGCCGATGAACCAGTTGCCGTTCTCGCCGATGTGGGGCGTGACGCCGTCCTTGCCGGGCGCGCCGCTTTCGCCCTTATCGCCCTTGAACATGGCGATGAGATCCTCGAGGGAACCCTCGAAACCGAGGTCCTGCGCCTTCTCATAGAGGCGTTGCATCGTCCAGTTGTCGTCGGCCTGTTCGTCGCCATCCGAAAGGCCGCAGGCGGCGAGGCCGAGCGTGAGGCACGCCGCCATTGCGACCGCCCCTGTTTTCAACAAAAATTTATTCATATATCCCTCCCGAAAAAACTAAAATCATTGTACATCAGCTTAAAATTTTTTGCAAGAATTTCGAAGAGAAATTTGAAAAAGTGCGTCCGCAAGGCTTCCCCCTTTGAAGAAGTTGCAAAACGCAGTTCTGCACATCGGCACAGTGTGCCGTGTGCTGCGTTTTGCAGTGAGTGAGCGCATATGAACGCGCGAACGGTCACTGACCGCGAAGTAGCCAAGTCGAAGGATGACGACTTTTTATAATAAAGTCATGCTTCGACTACGCTCAGCATGACGCTATAAAACACGGAGTGCCGTCTTCACACTCCGTGTTTTCATTTTCGGGATCCTTCGGAGATGGGCTTCCTCGGACATGGTATAACCGTTTCGCCTCAGGATGACGCGTTTACCTCAACCCCCACCACCGCCTGCGGCGGAGCCGCCCCCTTCAAAGGGGCAGCTGTTTCTTGGACTTCGTATCAGGGGATTCTCTCGCCTTCGGCTCGGAATGACGCTTACCACTAATTTGAAAATTTACTTCCTGAAAACAATAATAAGTACAATGATAACGATGGAGATGATCGCGCCGATGGTGTAGGTGACGTAGCGGATCTTCTTGATCTTCTCGTCGCTCAGGGGCACGTAGCCGCGGGGCGTGAGCTTTTGCTTGCAATTCGGGCACTGCGTCATATGGTCCATGACGGGATAGCCGCAGTTGGGGCAGGCATAAGTGCGCTGCTCGGCCTTCGCCTTTTTATCTTCGTAGATCGTCGTCTTCTTCATACAAGGATTATACCACACTTTCGGGCAACATTCAATTATTTTTCGGAAAGGAAATATTTCCCCTCTTTTTTCGCCACGCTTTTCTTTTCAAATTTCTTTACAAAACCCATAAAATGTAGTATCCTATTCCTACCTTCATAAAACGGGAGACCCAAAGTGAAAAAGAAAAAGAATGCCCCCGAGGCGCAAGAGGAAGCCCTTAGCGGCAAGATGACGATTTACGACTATGAGCAGAAATACGTCAAGGCGCAAAACGTGCGTGGGGCGAAATTTTTGCTGCGTTTTCTGGCGGCGATCGTCGGCGTGTTCCTCCTCGTCGTGCTCGTCCTCGTCACCCTCCGCGTCTACGATATCAATGCATATGCGGGCTACGGCGTGGGTGCGGCCTGTTTGGTGCTCTATATCTGTGTGTTCATCGTCCCCACCGTCAAAATTTTGCATGCGGGATATTTCATGACGAACGTCAACGCCTTCACCGCAAGGAAGGCGCAGGCACACAATAAAAAGCTCCGCCACGACATTGCAGATAAGATGATCAACCTCACGGCCAAGGTCGAAGGCGTCGGCTGGTACGACAGCGAAGTGGTGGGCAGAATGGCGATCGCCATGAAGACGGGCGACGAAGAGAAGCTCAAAGGTTGCCTCACCGAGCTCTACAAGGGTTCGGTAAAGAAATCCGCCCGCGGTCTCATCCGCAAGTGCGCCTTAAAGAGCGCCGCCTTTTCCGCCGTCTCGCAGTCGGCCGGGGTCGACGCCGCCATCGTCGTCATCATCAACCTGCAACTCATCAAGGACCTCGTCTTTTTGTATGGATTCCGCCCGTCGGATGCAAGGCTCGTCAAGATCTTCGCGACCGTCATCTCCAACGCCCTCGTCGCCTACGGGCTGGGCACGGCGAATATCGGCGGGGCAGTCGCAAAGACTGTGGGCGGCGCCGTCAAAGGCATCCCGATTTTGGGTTCCGCCATCTCCGCCCTCGTCGACTCCTCGGTGCAGGGGCTCGTGAACGGCACCCTCACGACGGTCATCGGCTATCAGACCATCAAGTATCTGAATAAGGAATACCACCTGCAGAACATTTTGGACGGCATCGATATCTCGGAGACGGAAGCGGAACTCACAGAAGATTGCACCGAGCTCGAGAGCGAACTCAAAACCCGCAAGAAAAAGCTCGCCCCCGCCGTGTGATCCGCGTCACTTGAGGCGAAACGGCCATACCATGTCCGAGGTCCACGCGTCATGCTGCCCCGCGCGAACCGCGTCATCCTGATGGCGCTATGGTACCGCAACCCCTTAACCCCCATCAGTCACTACGTGACAGCTTCCCCCTTGGAAGGGGGAAGCCTTTTTTTGCTCTATTTTATTATCTCAAATAGCTGCCTTGGGCGGACTGCATCACGCGGAAGAGCTGCACTTCGTCGCCCGTCCTCGCATCGAGGTAGACAATATATTCGCCGTCCGCATACTTGCAGGCGAACTCCCAGCAGAGAACTTCCTGCCCGTCCACGGGGATGAGTGCGAGGTTTGCGCCATAGGGCTCGAGCCCTCGGGTGAGCTGCTTTAGCGCCTCCGCCTTGGAAAGCCCTGCCTCGAGGTCGCGGTCCTCATTGTTGAGAAGGTACCCTCTCGCGTCCATGCCGACGACTCTTCCCTTTTCCTCACACACGCGGATGCGGATGGTCTGGGGATAGATGCGCACGCCGTCCTCTACGGCCGTATAGGTGAGGTTGGCGACCATACCTGCATCCGAGAGCCACACCGCCTCGACGTCCTCGATGCCGATGCTTCTTAAATACTCGCGGGCGATGGCGTCGCAGGTTTCGAGGTCGAAGTTCTTCGTCGAGCACTCCTCGTAGGTGTCGAAGAAGGCGAGCTTGCCGCCGTTTTGGGTGATCTCGGCGAAGATCTCGACGTCGTTTTCATCCGTGAGGGTGAAATTGTAGCAGCTCACTTCTGCCGTCTGTGTCTCGCCCGTGAACTGCACATCGCGGACATGGTATGGGGTAAAGAGCTGACGGACCTTTTCCTCCGCCTCGGAAGAGGTGATCTTTTGGAGCTTTGCAAGGCGGTTTTCGCCGACGTTGCCTTCTCCCGCAAACGGTGCGTCCACGATCTCCTCGGGCTCCGCCTTCGTCTCATTGCCGAGCTCGCCGAACTTCTCCGAAACCGTCCCCTGCTTGCCGCCGACGAAGCTCCTCAGGTCCCCGTTTTCCATGTGCGTCATGAGGTCGTTGAG
This sequence comes from uncultured Clostridia bacterium, assembly GCA_947589585.1. Taxonomy (GTDB): domain Bacteria; phylum Bacillota; class Clostridia; order Christensenellales; family Borkfalkiaceae; genus Gallimonas. The sequence goes on along the minus strand of CANQCA010000014.1, from coordinate 11,277 downwards.
CTCGGTATAGAGCTTATCGTTGACCTCATAGAGATAGGAAACGGTGCTCCTCTCCGTCTCGCTCAGACTGCCGCCGCGGGCAAGCTTGGAGAGAAGGGTGCGCGCATAGGCATTCGTCTTGTTGACGAAGGCGGAAATATCCGTGCTCGTCGCCTGATCGACGGGGATCTTCTCGAGAGAGCTCTCCATGAGGGCGGTATCTACCAAAATATTGGTGAGGAGAAGCCGCTGTTCGTTCGCGCCCGAGGAGACGCGGAGCTTGGAAAGGCTGTCGTCGAGCTCCTCGCTCGCGGAGACCATCTCATAGAGGGTGGCACGGGCGTTGTTTTCCCCCGCAACTTGCATTTCGTTCATGCGGAAGGCCCCTGCCGTAACGACGGTCGCGAGCGCCAGACATGCGACGCCGAGGGAGATGACTGCGGCGAGCCAGCCGCCGAACCCGCCCGAGCGTTTCCTCTCCGTTTTCTGCTCGCGCTTGTGCTTTCTCTCCTCCGCTCTGCGGACATGGGCGGCCTCTCTTGCCTTACGCCTGTCCTCCTGCGCCTTTGCGTGCGCCTCCTGCTTCTTGCGCTTCAAGGCGATCTTCTCCTTCTTTTCGCGGGCGATGCGCTGCGCCTTCTCCGCCTTGGATTCATTGCGAAGAAGCTCCCTGCGGGCGGCGCGCTCCGCTCTCTTTTCCACGCGCTTTTCCTTGAGCGCAGCCTTCTTCTCGTTGCGCTTCTCGAGGCGTTCCGCCTTCTTCTTAGCGATCATCTCCTTGCGGGCGAGCTTCTTCTCGCGGATGGCAGCCTTCTTTTCCAGCTTCTTCTGCTTGATCGCCGCCTTTTTCTCGATCTTTGCCTGTTTTAAGGCAGTCTTCTTGTCGATCTTCTCTTCCTTCTTTTCGGCGCGTGCCTTTGCCGCCTTCACGCGCTCGTCAGCCGCCGCGTGTTCGCGCTTTACGGCCGTCTCCGAAGCCTTCTTCGCCGTCGTCTTCTTCTTGGCGGGCTCCTTCTTTTCTTCCTGAACGCGCTTTACCTTCTTCGCGCCGCTGGATACATTTTTACCGATTTCCTTTTCCATAACTCCTCCTTATATGGCAAAGACGTGCTTGCCGATGACCGTGACCGTCTTGCGGCCGAAGATCCACGAACTCGTGGCGACTGCGGGGTTGTAGTAGTAGAGACACCCGTACGTCGGGTCCCAGCCGTTCATGGCGTCGCGGGCGGCGTTGTATGCCGTCTGATTGGGCTCGAGATTGATCTGCCCGTCGGTGACCGCCGTGAAGGCGCCGCTCTGGTAGATGACCCCCGAGATACTGTTGGGGAAGGACTTGGACTTCACGCGGTTGATGATGACCGCGCCGATCGCCACCTGCCCCGTGTAGCTCTCCCCTCTTCCCTCCGCATAGATGGCCTTGGCGAGAAGGTAGAGATCGGAAGAGGTGTAGCCCGAGGGAACGTTCGATGAGCTCCCGCCCGAAGAGCCCGAGGAGCCGCTTCCCCCGTTCAGGGCGTTGTAGGACGCCGTCATGCCGAGCGCCTTGTAGGTCGCCTTGCCGACCACCCCGTCGGCGGTGAGCCCGTTCTTCTTCTGGAAGGCGATGACTGCCTGTTTGGTGCCTGCGCCGAAGATCCCGTCCACGGAGCCCGAGTAGTAGCCCCACTCCTTGAGGCGGCGTTGGACCTCCTTCACTTCGCTTCCCCTGCTGCCCTGACGAAGGACGGCGGCTTCGGCCGCTTCCACCGAGGCGGCGGGGGCTTCCTGTATCTGCGTTGCCGCGACCGCCAACCCCGTGAGCGCAGCTGTTGCAAGGCTCAAAGAGAGCGTCGTGATGAGCAAAAACTTTTTCATAATTTCCTCCTATGCGCAATGTGTGCAAGGGAAAATTTTTTTATGCGAATCGCACAAAAAAAGCCCTCCCACATGAAAGTGAAAGGGAATAATGAACGCTTGCCCACCCCTCGAGGGGTGGGTGGCACGGCCGCCCTTGCCGTGACGGAAGGGGTGTTGGCCAACCGCGTCATCCCTAGCCCCGCAGGAGCGAGAGGATCCCCTCATACGAAGTTCAAAAAAAGCGCCTCCCTTGGGGAGGAGCTGTCACGCCGTCTAGCGTGACTGAGGTGGGGTATTCTAATTGCCATTCCACCTTATAAAAAGGTGTGACACATCGCGACTCCCCACCCCCTACTCCCCCTCCCCGAGGAGGGGGTCTCGTTCTCCGTATGCAAGAGTGCTTCGGAGAGTTAAAACAGGGGTACCATGTCTGCGGTGCGGGGTCAAATTTCGTATTCCGCCACGTCGCCGTTGTGGAGAAGATAGGTGTGGAACTCCTCGTCCGTCATGTTGCAAAAATAGGTGCGGATAACGCGGCTGACGATCCCGTGCGTGACGAGAAGGACCGCCCCCGCCCGCTTCTCCTTTTTGAGATCGTCCAAAAAGGAATACACCCGCGCGACGACGTCGAGGTCGGACTCCCCGCCCGCGGGACGGCAGGCGTACTCATCGCGGTAGACGAGGGCGTCTTTGCGATAGAAGTCGGTGCCTTCGAGCTCGCCGAAATCCCGCTCGATGAGCCGCGCATCCGTGAAAACGTGGGTACCATGTCCGAAAGCGATCGCTTCCGCCGTCTCCCGTGCGCGCAAAAGCGGCGAGGAAATAACGAGGTCGAAGGAACAATTTTTGAGTTTTTCGGCGAGCGCCTTCGCCTCCGCGCGCCCTCTTTCCGAAAGCGGAAGATCGCGCCGCCCGCAGTAGAGCTTTTTCTCGTTATACTCCGTCGCACAGTGCCGAACAACGTAAATTTTCATACCGCAATTATACCATATGGGTAGAAGAAAAGCAAGCCAAAAGCGGACTACAAGATTCTCTCGCTTCGCTCGGAATGAGGAGTCACCCTAAGCTCCATTTCGTCACCCTGAGCGTAGTCGAAGGGTATCCACATTGTAATAAGGGCCATGCTTCGACATGGCTCAGCATGACGTGATTAAAAAACAAAAGTCACCCGAGGAAAATTCTCGGGCGGTTTTGGCGCAGAAGAGGAGATTACTTCGCGTTATAGTCTTTTCGTTTTACATATGCCGAATCGGAACGCTCGTGCCGCGCTTAGTCTACATATAGAAGCTGCGCGCGGGGCGAACTCGAGGAGTTCTCTCTTGCCTCTTCTGCGGAACAAGAAAAGGCACCCTTTGCGGGTGCCTTTCCGTGGCGCAGAAGAGGAGATTACTTCGCGTTATAGTCTTTTCGTTTTACATATGCCGAATCGGAACGCTCGTGCCGCGCTTAGTCTACATATAGAAGCTGCGCGCGGGGCGAACTCGAGGAGTTCTCTCTTGCCTCTTCTGCGGAACAAGAAAAGGCACCCTTTGCGGGTGCCTTTCCGTGGCGCAGAAGAGGAGATTCGAACTCCTGCTACCTTTCACAGGTACTACTCCCTTAGCAGGGGAGCCCCTTGAGCCTCTTGGGTACTTCTGCATTGCTCAATGATATTATGAAGTTCTTTCGCACCGTCGAGGGAACCTCTCCGTCGCGGAGGAGATTTTCTTCGCGCTACGCGCTCGAAAGCTTCGGCTACGCCTCGCGCGAACTCCTGCTACCTTTCACAGGTACTACTCTCCTTAATGGGGAGCCTCCCTAAAGCCTCTTGGGTACTTCTGCACATCTTTGTTCACGAAATTCTTTTGTGCCAAAAGAATTTCCGTGATATTTTAAGCCCTGACGGGCAAATTGGGGTGCGCTTGCGCAAAAGCGTGGTTTTGCTTGCGCCGTCACTAAAATGCTTACCTCTCCTCTTCCGCAAAAAATACTGCATCTTTTTTGCGGAGGATAGATGGATAAGACTTTATCAATATAGCATAAAAATCAGGGATTGTCAAAGTATTTCTCGGAAAACGCAAAAATTTCGCAAAAATATTTTTTGGGGAAGAGCATGCAACCCCTACGCGCAATATGTATGGAAGAGCTCATTCACGCGGTCGCGGAAGTAGCCTGCGATCTCGCGCTTTTCCATCCCCGCCGCCGCAAGCCTGCCCGCATAGCCGGGCTTCCCGATGACGAGCATCCGCCGCTTGGGGTGGTAGTAGCAGGGGTAGATGGGCAGGTCCTCTCCCGTCTTCTTCAAATGTTGCAGGGCAAGAAGCACAAACCCCGCAAAAAATTCCTTCATCTCTTCAAAGTATCCGCCGTCTGAATTTTCGGGGAAGACGACGACGGGCATCCCCGCCGAGAGCGCCGCCTCGCTCTTTTTCAGCGTCCCCTTGAGCCGACCGTCGGGATAGGTGCCGATGACGTTCATCCCACGGTAGATAAGGGGGGAAAAGATGGCCTCGAAGGTGGCAAGAAGCCCCGCCCGCACTCTGCCGAAGCCCTGCTTTCTCATATAGAAGACGTCGCGAAGGTACCGCCGCCGCTCGGAAAAAGAACCAAGCATCTCATGTGCGCCCCACTTTGCCGTGGGGAGCGGGAGATAGAGCTCGAGCCCGAGCGGTCCGCTCTTCGCCACATGATCACACACGATGACGGAGCGTGCGGAAAGCTCCCCCGCAAGGTTGACGACGGTTGGTTTTTTTCTGAAAATTTTAAGAACCCTCTTTACGCACGCAAAGAAGGGGTGCCGCGCTTTCGGCATATCGTCACGTTTTCCCATAATGTTTATTTTCTTGACATATTATACTATGGAATTATGACAACTATGCGAAAACTGTGTGATATGAAAATAAATTGAACGGCGGGTCAAAATTACGTCGCGCCTGTGGGAAGGAACTGCTGCTTGTGCGGCCCGGTACGACGTATTACCAAGTCTTTTCGTAGAAAATCGTCAACGATTTTCTACTTTTTCAAATATAACGAAGAAATCCCTGTTTTTTGCATCGTCGTGATAAAGAAGAGTTGACATTCTTGATTTTTCATATATAAATGCTTTGGAGCCTCCAGTCATAGGCAACCTCCATCCATCGTGAATCCAATCCAATCCATCCGAAACAAACTCAAACTTCTCAACCGGAGATGATGGGTTCGTGCAAGTCCCGTACCACCACAGATTTCCACTAGGCGATAGCTCATTCCTATCAAAAATTAGGATGGTTCCATCGCGTACGGTTGCGGAATATTCCATATCGTGATTATATTCGTCCTCTCCTTCCTCGTACCCGATCCACTCGCCGTCAAAGGATTCGATCACCAAATTTCCTTGTACACCATTGTCTGTATTATTATCCATTGAGTTGTTCTCCTCTTTGTCGCACGCGCCAAATATAAACGCGCAGAAGATTGCGATCATCAATGCGAAAACTATTTTTTTCATATTTTATCTCTCCTCAGATTTAATTGATTTTACCATATCAATATCAAGAAGTCAAGCCGCCCCTGTTTTTTATTGGCACTTCCTCAAACCTTTCCCCGCATCTTGCAATTTGGGAGAAGGCGTGGTATAATTTCCGCGAAGGCGCAAAGAGGGTTCATAAGACTATCAAGGAAAGAAACCCGGGAGGCAGGGATATGCAGCTATTAAACAGGCAACAGAGGAAGCAGAGAAAGCTGGAACTTCTCGAATACTTAGAGCGCATCCGCGACGAAAAGGGCAACGCCGTGATCGATATCAACCTCGATGCGGAGACCCTCTATAACCCCCTCTCTCTGAAGGGCGACAAGGACCTTTCCGGCGATATCTATGACTACATCGAGGCGCAGGCGAACGTCATTCCCGCCGAGATCCCCCTTCGCATCCGCATGCACGGCGACATCCCCGAAAAGGAGCAGGGCGAGATCATAAAGATGATGCACCGCCACTACACGATGAAGTCCTTCGATATCTCATGGGACCTCATGGCGAACCTCAGAAAGATGATCCTTCTCGCCCTGTTCGGGGCGGGCGTGCTCGCCGTCTACCTCTTCCTCGCACTCACGGGAAGGAACGCGCTCTTCACGGAGATTTTGTCCGTCGTCGGGTCTTTTTCCCTGTGGGAAGCCGTCGATGCGCTGCTTTTGGAGCGTCCGCACCTGAGGCGGGAATACAGGAACAACGAGCAGAATTTGAACCAAAAGATCGAATTTGTGCCACCCATGTCCGAGGGAGAGGGCGCAGAAAGGGCGTAAGTTGGCACCCCTCATCCGTCGCCGAAGGCGACACCTTCCCCCCGAATGGGGAAGGCTTTTTTCGGACTTCGTAAAATTGCGTCGGCTCAGGATGACGCTCGACCGGTCATCCGCAGGGGCAGAATGACGCAGAACCCAGTGGAAAATTTTTTCAAAACTTACAAAAATTTGCTTGACAAGGGCGAAAGCGGCATGATAAAATCAAGAAAAATCCAAGGAGTTTGCGGCATGCAGAGTTTGCATCTCGACAATCGAATGATGCGAATGAGCATATCCCGGGCAGAAATGCGCGGGCTGATCGCCGTGGAAAAATAACTCCCCTATCAGCTCATATCGCGTCGATTTCTCCCCGGGAATTTTGTTTCCCGGGGATTTTTTTATGCAAGGAGACTGCCATGATCGAACTTTCCCACATTGCAAAGATCTACCCCTCCGCGGACGGCGAAGTGGTCGCACTCGAGGATATCTCTCTCACCATTCCCGACGGCGCCGTCTTCGGCATCATCGGGCTCTCGGGTGCGGGCAAGAGCACGCTCGTGCGCTGCATCAACCTTCTGGAGCGCCCCACTTCCGGGCGGGTCCTCATCGACGGGGAAGACCTCACCAAGGTCAAAAAGAAACGCCTCCTCGAGATCAGAAGGGGCATCGGCATGATCTTCCAGAGCTTCAACCTCTTCGAACAGCGCACCGTCGAAGCGAACGTGCGCTATCCCCTCGAGATCGCCCGCGTGCCCCGTGAAGAGGCGAAGGCGCGCATTGCAGAACTTTTGGAGCTCGTGGGGCTCTCCGATAAGGCGAAGGCGTACCCCTCGGAGCTCTCGGGCGGGCAGAAGCAGCGCGTCGCCATTGCCCGCGCACTCGCCTTAAACCCCAAATATCTCCTCTGCGACGAGGCGACGAGTGCGCTCGACCCCAACACGACGACGTCCATCCTCCAACTTCTCAAAAAGATCAACGAAGAGCTGCACGTCACCATCGTCGTCATCACCCATGAGATGCGGGTGGTCGAGAGCATCTGCACGGATGTCGCCGTCATCGACAAAAGCCGCATCGCCGAGCAGGGCAAGGTGGAGGAAGTATTCGCGTTCCCCCGCTCCGGGATCGCAAAGGAGCTCATCATCCCCAACCTCATCCGCTCACTGCAGAGCACGGGCGGGAAGAAGCTCCGCCTCGTCTTTAACGGGGAGGAGGCAGACATGCCTATCATCTCCGCGCTCGCGATGGAGTGCGGCGTCGCCGTCAACATCCTCTACGCCGATACCAAGAGCATGGATGGGAAGACATACGGGCACATGGTCATCTCCCTTCCCGCGGGGGAGAAGGAGGAGACCGTCAAACGGTTTCTCACCCAAAAAAACGTCATCTTCAAGGAGGAGATCTGAATGGATACATTGCTTTTGAGCAAGCTCTTTTCCCAGCTCGGGGCGTCGGGCTTCTTGGAGGGGTTGGGCATCACCCTCTACCACACCGTCGTCTCGGCGGCATTTGCATACCTTCTCGGGCTCCCCCTCGGGATCCTGCTCTGTGTGACGGATAAGGGCGGCATCCGCCCCATCGTGTGGCTGAACAAGATCGTGGGATTTTTGGTGAACATTCTCCGCAGCATCCCCTTCATCATCCTCATGGTCGCCCTCATCCCGGCGGCGCGGGCGATCGTGGGAACGAGCATCGGGGACGAGGCGATGATCTTCATGCTCATCGTCGCGGCGACGCCGTATGTGGCGCGCATGGTGGAGAGCTCCGTGAAGGAGGTGGACAAGGGCGTTATCGAGGCGGCAAGGGCGATGGGAACGGGGACGCTCGGCATCATCTGCAAGGTCCTCATTCCCGAGGCAAAGCCTTCGCTCATCGTGGGAGCCGTCATCTCCACCGTTACCATCATCGGATATTCCGCCATGGCGGGCACCATCGCGGGCGGAGGACTGGGCGCGATCGCCGTAACACAGGCACGCACTTCTAATGCGCAGGACGTCATCTGGCTGTGTGTTGCCCTCATCGTCATCCTCGTGCAAGTCATTCAGGAAGGCGGCATGTATCTTGCGAAGCGCCTCGACAGGCGCATCTGCCGCCGCCATAAAACAAGAAAAATCAATGAAAAGGAGTAATATATCATGAAAAAACTTTTTGCAACCGTTCTTGCGATCGCTGCCGCGCTTCTTGCCGCCCTCTCGCTCGCCGCCTGCGGCGAAGGCTTCGATGCGGAACACACCATCTCGGTGGGCGCCAGTGCAACGCCCCACGCGGAAATTCTCGAGGCAGTCCGCGACGACCTCAAGGCACAGGGCTATAAGCTCGAAGTGAAAGTGTTCGACGACTACATCACCCCCAACACGGCGCTTGAAGACAGCGAGATCGACGCCAATTATTTTCAGCATACGCCCTATCTCAACACCTTTAATGCCGAACATGGTACCCACCTTTCCTCTGCGGGCAAGATCCACTACGAGCCCTTCGGCATTTACGGAAAGGACGTCGATAAGGAAGACTATGCCGCGGTGAAGACGGGCAGGACCATCCTCATTCCCAACGACGGCTCCAACCTCGCCCGCGCGCTCTACCTTCTTCAAGACGAGGGCTACATCACCTTAAAGAGCACATCTTTTACCGAATCGCTCACCACCAAGGACATCGCGGACAGTAAGGGAAACACCGTGAAAACGGCCGAAGCACAGACCGTTCCTCAGCTTTTGAAGGAATCCACAGCCGGGACGATCGCCGTCGTCAACGGCAACTATGCCCTGCAAGCGGGACTCAATTCCGAAGATGCGCTCGCCTTTGAAAACGCCTCGGGCGACGCGGCACAGCTCTACGCCAATATCATCGCCGTGAAAACGGGGAACGAGACGCTTCCCAAGATCCGGGCGCTCCTTGCGGCGCTCTGCACGCAGAAGGTCGCCGACTTCATTAAAAACACCTACAGCGGCGCCGTCCTGCCCGTCTTTTCGGTAGAATAATATTCTTCACGATAAAATCCGCCGCACGAGAAATCTCCCGTGCGGCGGATTTTTTTGCGTTTGAATTATCTCTTGCTCCTTTGGCTCTCCACGAAGCCGAGAAGATATAGGAAGGCGGGCGCGGGGATGCGGTAGATCTTCTTATCGCCAAAGGCACATTCACCGAAGTCGCTTGCACGCTTGGTGATGACGAGATTGGGATGCCGTTGCTCGGACATGGTGACGATCGCGTCCTTCTCCGAGATCTTCGCCTGATCGCGGTATTTGACTTCGACCATGATGGTGACCTTATCCGATTTGACGACGATATCGATCTCGGCATCTCTTTTGCCGCCCCGATAGTAGCCGATCTGCGTCGCCTCGTTGTAATAGAAGGACTTGATGTGCTTATAGACAGCGGTTTCGGCAATGATTCCGAGCTCTTCGGGATCGTTCGTAATGTCGTCGCGCATGAGGACGGCATTACGCATGGCGGCGTCGGCAATGTAAATTTTGTCCTGCGCTTTCAAAAGTTGCTTGGTGCCGACGTTGACGAGCGGACTCACATAGATGAGATTTGCACTCTCCAAATAGCCGATATATTTTTCCACTGTCGCCCTGCTCACGCCGTCAAGCTCCTTCGAAAGCGTCTGAATATTGATGATATTCGACGATGTATAGCAAAGGTATAAAAAGATCTTCTCAATATCGGAAATGTTGCGGATGCCGTAGATGGACGGAAGATCCCGCTTCAACGCCTTATCGACGATATCCTCCCGCAATACCCGCTGGGCATAAACATCGTCCGGGCTCAGGGCGAGTTCGGGGAATCCCCCCACCTGCAAATAGCGGATGAACGGCACTTGCAGTCCGGAAAGTTTATTGAAGATCTCCGTCTGCTCTTGCAGGGGACGAAGATACATTTGCGTCGGCTTGATATCCGAGGGGAGTTCGGGAACGGCTATCTGCAAAAGTTCGCAATATTCGAAGAAGGAGAGCGTTGGAACATGGATGGTCGTCCAACGCCCCATCCCGCTTTCGGATATTTTATCATATAAAACGGGACTTGCGGAGCCCGTCGCCATGATGTGCATCCGCGTATTGCTGTCGTAGAGAATTTTCAGCCACCTGTTCCAATCCGAAGCGTACTGCACTTCATCGAAAAAGCAATAGATCTCTTCCTCCGAAGTGAGATTGCTCCTGTAGATCTCCATCACCCTATCCATCGGGCAGAGCTTGAGAAGCGGATGATCGAAAGAGAGGAACAGAATATTTTTCGGAGGAACTTTTCTCGCGAGCAATTCCCCGATCGCCTGATACATGATGGTCGTCTTCCCCGTCCGCCTTGCACCGCAAAGGATGACTGCGCGCCTGATATCGCTACGCTCAAACGTATTCATTGCCTCATAGTAGGCGAAGCGCTTCATCGGCTTTACAAACTCCTCTTGTACGCGCCCCGATTGCCACCACGAGTTATAGGAAAACAAGAGATTCAAAATGTTCTCGGATCTTGCAATTTCCATGTTTCCACCTCAACGAAATTGTAGCATGAAATTGCAAGTTTGTCAATAAAAATGGCATAAATTATATAAAAGATGATAAGTATAGTTATAATTTTTTACGAAAAAATGTCATTTTAACGAAAAGAACGGAGAATTGTGCATTCTCCGTTCTTTAATAAATTTTCTTGTTCTTCTTACTCTTCCCGTATGAAATTCGTGCGGAGGCGGGGCTGTTCGGGAGCGGGAAGGGAGATGCCCTGCTGCCTGCCCGCTTGGATACATTTCAAAAGCCAGGCGGTGTTGCGGGCGAGGGTGCGCATCGTCTGCAAGCCCTCGGCGTCCTTTTGCACTTCCTCGGGCGTGTTGCCGTGGACCTGGTTCCAATACTGCGAGGAGACAACGGGCATGCAGTTCATCATGAAGTATTTGTTGAGGCGGTCGAATGCGGCGCTCGCGCCCCCTCTGCGGCAACTGACGACGGCGGCGCCGAGTTTGCCCGCCATCTTCCTGCCCGAAGTGTAGAAGAGGCGGTCTAAAAACGCCGTGACCTGTCCGCTCGGGCCCGCGTAGTAGACGGGCGAGCCCACGATGAGGGCGTCGAAGGTATCGATGCGGCGGGCGACGTCGTTGACGAGATCGTCGAAGACGCAAAGCCCCTCCTTCTTGCAGTGACCGCAGGCGATACAGCCCGCGACGGGCTTCTTGCCGAGCCATAAAATTTCGCTCTCCACGCCCTCTTTTTTGAGCGTTTCGGCGACTTCCGAAAGGGC
>CANQCA010000013.1 GCA_947589585.1 uncultured Clostridia bacterium | reverse complement strand
AGACGCTTTCCTCCGGACTTGAGGTGAAACTCGGCGATAACGATGTCAAAACCGGGCTTGTGTATGCGGCTTCGGACTGGTCCGCTGTTCTTAAAGCAGAGGAAGCTATCCCCAGCACTGATGTCATCATCCGTCTTCCGAAGGATGCGGGGAACGACTATCAGCAGAAGAGCTGCGCCATTTCCCTCTCCGTCCTCGCCGTCCAAGGTAACGCCAAGGAGACTTCCTACTGCGACGAGAATGGACACGATTACCAAGGCGAAGCCTGTATCTATTGCGGGGAAAAGAATCCCTATTATACGCACCACACCGAAGACAGTGATACATACACGATCAACGGTGTGGACGATGGCGTGACCGAACTCTATGTTCCTGCCGAAATCGATGGAAAGAAAGTGGAGCTTCAAGGCGATGCCTTTGCAGACAATCAGGAACTTACATCTGTGAAACTTGATGAGGGATTTACCGCGATTCCCGATTCGGTGCGGGATAACTCGAATCCAATAGCTCCGTTCCAGCGTGGTTTGTTCACCGGTTGTTCCAATCTTACTGCTGTGGAACTTCCCGAGGGTCTGAAAAAAATCGGAAGCTATGCCTTCTCCGGTTGCACTTCTTTGAAAGAAATTACGATTCCCGATTCAGTAACGGTAATCGGGGAGAATGCGTTCGGTGAGGCTTATCGTACGTCGTCTATGGGAGGAAGCTTATCCGCAAGCGCAATCGAGGCCATTGATATTCCTGCTTCCGTAGAAGAGATTGGGAAGAATGCTTTTTACAGGTGCAGTAGCTTGGCGAACGTGACTTTGCGTGATGGTCTCAAATCGATTGGCATGAACGCCTTCAGCGGTTCTGCAATAACCGAAGTTACCATCCCGAGCACCGTCACCACGATCGGCGATACCGCCTTTTCAAGTTGCAAAAATCTTACGACCGTGACCGTCAACAACACATTGATCGGTGTAAATATGTTCGACAAATGCAGCAACTTGACTACGATCCACTTTAACGGAGAAGTGAGAGAGATCAAAAATGGCGCGTTTAGTCTTTGTGGATTCACGGAATTTACCATTCCGGATTCGGTGACGTCGCTGGGAGAGAACGTGTTTCAGCAGTGCAGCAACTTAGCGAGCGTAAAAATCGGCAAACAAATCCAGAGCATTCCGAAACAGACATTCTTCCAATGCGGAACGGCGGTTTCTTCCTTTGAGGTTGATTTCGGAGAATCGCAGATTAGTAATTTTGGAAAAAATGCTTTCCAGTATTCTAATCTTCAAACGATTAGTATTCCCGATAGTGTGAAAACGTTTGGGGACGCTGTCTTTACTGGTTGCAAAGTGCTGACGAATGTCACGGTCGGCACGGGCGTTACCGGGATCGGAACAAACGCGTTCAAAGACTGTGTGGAGTTGGAAACAGTGACCTTGGGCTCATCTGTAACGAATATCGGGAGGAGCGCTTTCTCGGGTTGTGTTAAGCTCCAAGAGTTAACCATTCCGGACGCCGTGACAAGCATCGACTATACTGCCTTCAATGGTTGCAGCACACTTGCAACTTTGAAGATCGGGAGCGAGAACTCCATGATGAAGTCCATAGACTCTAACGCATTCACTGGTTGCACAAGCCTTCGCACAATCAACTTCGCGGGAGACATGGAGACATGGAAAGGCATCATCACAAACGCTTTAACTGTTTTTGCCGATCTTTCACAAAACGTCACGATTACCTGCAATAACGGTACACTTAACAAAACGGGAGAACAGATAAGCTAATCATACAAGAATATCTACTCTGTATACGGGGGTCCCGCGGCGCGGTTGCGCCGCGGGATCTTCCTATAAAAGAGGGGATTTCCAAGCTTTGCGGCAAAGGCGCTATGCAACAAAAATTTTGCGAAAATGGCTGTGTTTTCATTGTAAAAGCGTGCAAAGTTTGGTATAATATTCCGGATCGGGAAAGAATGCGGAGTGAGTATGCACGCGTTGGAATTTCGGAATGTCGACTTCGCCTACTCGGAAGAGGGCAAGCGCGACTTCTGCATCAAAAAACTCAATTTTACCGTGGAAGAGGGGGAGTTTGTCGCCGTTCTCGGGCACAACGGGAGCGGAAAGAGCACGCTCGCCCGTCTTTCCAATGGTATTTTGGCCTCCGACGGCGGCGAGATCCGCGTGTTCGACAGCGTTCTTACCGATAAAAATCTCTTTGATATCAGAAAGCAGGTCGGGGTCGTCTTTCAAAATCCCGACAATCAGACGGTCGCTTCCATCGTTGAGGACGACGTCGCATTCGGCGCAGAGAATATCGCCCTTCCCCGCGAGGAGATCGGGCGGCGCATCGACTTCGCTTTGAAGGCTGTCGGCATGGAAGAGTTCAGACGTGCTACCGTCGCACGGCTCTCGGGCGGGCAAAAACAGCGCGTCGCCATCGCGGGCGTGCTCGCCTTAAAGCCCCGCATCATGATCCTCGACGAGTCCACGGCGATGCTCGATCCGAAGGGGAGAAGGGAGATCGCAAACGTCGCCCTCCGCCTCAACAAGGAGGAGAAGATCACCGTCCTTTTCATCACCCACTTCATGGAGGAAGCGCTGCTTGCAGACCGCGCCGTCGTAATGAACAGGGGCGAGATCGTGATGGAGGGGACCCCGAGAGAAATTTTCTCCCGCCACGAGGAACTGCTCACCTATAACCTCACGCTCCCGCGCATCGGACGCATCTGCAAGAGCCTCTCCGAGGGGGGCATGTCCGTGAATGATACCCTCGATATCGATACCCTCGCCGACGAGATCGCCCGAGATATAAAGGGGGATAGCGCGCTATGAGGATCGTCTGCGAGAACCTATCCTATACCTATAACGAGGGCTCGCCCTTTGCGGCAAAAGCTTTAGACGGCGTCACGCTCACCATCGAGGAGGGGGAATTTTTCGGCGTCATCGGGCACACGGGAAGCGGGAAATCCACCTTTGTGCAGCACCTCAACGGCCTTCTGCGCCTTCCCACTTCTCTCAAAAAATACAAGCCCAAAAAACGCAAGAAGAGCGAAAACGAGGCACCCATGTCCGTGCTTCGGGTGGGGGAGTTCGACCTCACGAGCAAAAATACGGACTTTCGCGCCCTTCGCAAAAGGGTGGGCATGGTCTTCCAATACCCCGAATACCAGCTCTTTGCCGAGACGGTGGAAAAGGACGTCGCCTTCGGGCTCGAGAACTTCGCCGAAAAGGGGCAAAAGCCGACGGAAGAGGAGGTAAAGAGGGCGGTTTCGGACGCGCTCGCAACGGTCGGGCTCGACTACAATGAAGTTGCTTCGAAGTCTCCCTTCGACCTCTCGGGCGGACAGAAGCGGCGCGTCGCCATCGCGGGGGTCATCGTCACAAAGCCCGAGGTGCTCATCCTCGATGAACCCGCGGCGGGGCTCGACCCCTTGGGCAAGCAAGAGCTCATGGAGCTTCTCCATAAAATTCACGGTGATTGGTGCAAGACGGTCGTCATCGTCTCCCACGACATGGACGAGATCGCCGAAAACTGCACCCGCGCCGCCGTCTTTTCCGAGGGCAAGATCGCCATGTGCGCTTCCCCGAAAGAGCTCTTTTCGCATGCGGAAGAGCTTCTCTCCCTCGGGTTGGATATCCCGCTGACGGCAAAGCTCGTCTTGGCCCTGAAAGAGCGGGGAATTGAAATTGATTGCGACTACACGGTGGAGGACTTCGTCCAAAAAGTGCTCGCCCGCAAAGGGGGCAGAGCATGAAAGAAGTCACCTTCGGGCAGTACTATCCCGTCGATTCCTTCATCCACCGCATGGACCCGCGGCTCAAGATCGTGTTTCTCATCGGGTTCATCGTCGCCATCTTTTTGGCGGATAACTTCTATGGGCTTGCAGCGTGCGCAGGCGTGCTCATCCTCGCCGTTGCCCTCTCCCGCGTGCCCGTGGGGAAGGTTTTAAGGGCAGTCCGCGGCATTCTGTTCCTCGTCATCTTTACCGCCGCGATCAACATTTTGTTCCATACGGGGGAACACGTCTATTGGCAGTGGAGCATTTTCTCTGTCACCCGCGAGGGCATTTTGTTTTCCGCATATTTGATATTGAGGCTCGTGCTCCTCGTGGTTTGCTCCTCTCTTCTCACATACACGACGACGCCCGTCTCCCTCACCGACGGCATCGAGAGCCTTCTCACCCCTTTGAAGTGGATCCGCTTCCCCGTGCATGCCTTAGCGCTCATCATGAGCATCGCCCTGCGGTTCATCCCCATCCTGATGGACGAGACCGACCGCATCAAGAATGCACAAAAGGCGCGCGGAGCCGACTTCGAGAGCGGGGGGCCCATCAAGAGGATCAAGGCGTTCATTCCCATTTTGGTGCCCCTGCTCCTCAGTGCATTCCGGCGGGCAGACGAGCTCGGCGATGCCATGGACGCCCGCTGCTACGGCGGGAAAACGCGCACTAAGTATAAAAAACTGCACTTTACCTGGCGGGATCTTCTGGGTTTTCTTCTTCTCGCCGCGCTCATCACGGGCGTCGTACTTCTGCGCATCTATGTGGGAGAAATGCTATGAGATACGCCCTGCTCATTCAATACGACGGGACCTTTTTCTCGGGCTGGCAGCTGCAAAAAAAGGGCGAACGCACCGTGCAGGGGGAGATGGAACGGGCGGCCGCGGAAGTGTTCGGCGTCCCCACGCGGGTGACTGCGAGCGGCAGAACGGACGCGGGCGTGCATGCGAGGGGACAGGTCGTCACCTTCGATGCGATAACCACCATCCCGACGGGCAAGCTTCCCGCCTGTTTCAATGCGCATCTCCCGCCCGATCTGAAGGTATTGAAGGGGGCGAATGTCCCCGAAGATTTCGATTGCACGCGGCACGCAAAGAGGAAGACTTACTGCTACCGCGCCTATTTTTCCGGATGCGAATTGCCCCTTTACGCGCGCTACGCATCCCGCCTCAAAGAACGGCCCGACCTTGAAAAAATGCGGGAAGCGGCCGCGCTGCTTTTGGGCGTGCACGACTTCAAAGCGTTCTCTTCGTCGGGCTCTTCGGCGAAGACGACGGTGCGGGAAATTTATGCGATTTATATAGACGAGAAGAAAAACGGGCCACCCATGTTCGAGATAAGGGTGGTCGGAAACGGGTTTCTCTATAATATGGTGCGCATCATCGCGGGGGAACTTTTCGCCGTCGGATGCGGAAAATCAATGCAAAATATCGAGCGTGCGCTTACGGGCGGGGGGCGGTCTTGCCTTGCAAAGACGATGCCCGCCGCAGGGCTCACCCTCGAGGAAGTGGATTACGGCACGCCGATCTTTTCGGACGCCGGGGAGGATTAAATGGAATTTTTCGAATGGATGGGGATCACACAGGGGGTCTTCACGTTCATCGCAGGGCTGTATCTCAAAGAGGATACGCTCGAGCTTGCCAAGCGCAACGCCCGCCTTTCCATCATCACGGGGCTCATCGCGGGCGCCGTGCTCTTTGCGCTCTGCCTTGTCTTGGGGGGGATCGGGCTCTACAGGATGGCGAAAAAGAAGGACAAAAAGTATCCTTGGCTCGCCTTCATTCCCTTTGCGAACACCTTCTATGCGGGCTATGTCGCGGGGGAAGCACGCTTCTTCGGACAGAAGATGAAGCGCGCGGGCCTCTATGCAATGATCGCCGAGATCGTCTATGTAGCATTCAACATCCTCGCACTCGTCGCCGAAGTCTTGCTCATTCCCCACTATACGCAGACGCGGCTCTCCTCCGCATACGATCCCACTTATGAATATCTGAGCTACGGCCCGACGGAAACCTCCGTGCCGATCGGGATCCGTTGGCTCTACTATGCCACATACGCCAACAGCGGGTTCGGTTGGGCGAATATCCTCGGATATGTCTCGCTTCTCGTCTATATGGTGTTCCTCGGGGTGACGCTCGTTGCGCTCTTCAAGCAGTATTATCCGCGGGGCTTTGCGAGCCTTACGGCGCTGTGCATCCTCTTCCCCGTGCGCGGGTTCGTATACTTTTCGCTGCGCAAGCGTACCCCCGTCGACTACGATGCGTATATGCGCCGCCGCATGGAGGAGTATGCCCGCCGTCAGCAGCAGTACGGCCCCTACGGCCAACCTCCCTATGGGCAGCCGCCCTACGGCCAACCTCCCTATGGAAATCAGCCCTATGGGCAACAGCCTCAAAGCCCGCAGCAGGATGAACCCTTCTCCGACTTCGGAGGGGACGGGAAAACATCGAACGGCCAAAACGGCCCGGGGAATACTCCGCCGCCTTCCGACGATAACCCGTTCAGCGACTTCTGAAAAGCGTAAAAGTTCACAAATTTTGTTTTGCTTGAAGGGGTACACGCTGTCATCCCGCCCCGACCGCGGCTTCTATTGATTATCCAAGGTAGGCACGAGGAGCGCAGCGACGAAGTAGCCGTCAAAGACGGCGAGAGGATCCCCTAATACGAAGTCCAAACATCGCAAAACCAAATTTCGTGAGGGGTTAATTTTGAACATCTCTCAGCTCCGTCGCCCGCGGAGCTTTTTTGTTCTCAAAAACAGTAAGCGTGCAGTGGCTTAGCTAATTGAGGCGCGCAGCGCAGGGGAACCCTGCTCGCGCAGCAATTTAAGAAGCCAACCCCCACCACCGCTGGCGCGGAGCCTCCCCCTTAAAAGGGGAAAGCCCTCCCTCTCAAGGGGGCGCCAAGGGGGTAATCGCGTCATGCTGAGCCGACCAAGCCATACGCAGTCCACGCGAGCCCATCCTCGAAGCATCCCGAACTACGAAGTCCATGGGTAATCGCGTCATGCTGCCCCGCGCATTGGGGTAATCGCGTCATGCTGAGCCGACCAAGCCATACGCAGTCCGTAGCGGCTTATCCCCGAAGCATCCCGAACTACGAAGTCCGATGGCTTCTAAAATTCGTCACCCTGCCCCGACCGCGGCTTCTATTGATTATCCAAGGTAGGCACGAGCGGTCACCGACCGCGAAGTAGCCGCCGAAGGGTGACCGCAATAATAATGTCATGCTTCGACACAGCTACTTCGCGCTAAGGCGCTTGTGCCGCGCTTAGTCTATAAATAGAAGCTTCGCGCTGGGCGGAATGACGTGATAAGAAGCGTCCCCTTGGCAGAGACAGCAAGGGGACTTCGTATGCGTGGATTCTTCGGAGAGGGGCTTCCGCGTTTTCATTTTTATTTATCGGCTCAGAATGACGCTTTCCGCCATTCGCGCGGGGCAACATGATGTGATAAGAAGCGTCCCCTTGGCAGGGACAGCAAGGGGACTTCGTATGCGTAGATTCTTCGGAGAGGGGCTTCCGCGTTTTCATTTTTATTTATCGGCTCAGAATGACGCTTTCCGCCATTCGCACTGGGCAGAATGACGCTCGACCACTACCCTGTGTCCTGCCCCGCAGCCTTCGCCGAAGGCGACGCCTTCCATCAGAAGAGGCAAGGCTTTGTGCGCTTACTTTTTCAGGCTGAGTTTGGCCTTCTCGGCAACGTTTTGGGGGGTGAAGCCGAAATGTTCGAAGAGGACGGGGGCAGCACCGCTCGCGCCGAATGTCGTCATGGCGACGATCTCGCCCTTATCCCCCGCGTACTTATACCAGCTCATGGGCGAAGCCGCTTCGACGCAGACCCGCGCCTTGACGGCGGAGGGGATAACGCCCTCCCTGTATTCTTCGGGCTGCATCTCGAAAAGCTCCATGCAGGGCATGGAAACAACGCGCGCCCCGATGCCTTCTCCTTCGAGCATCTTTTTCGCCTTCATGCACAGCTCCACCTCCGAGCCGCTCGCAATGAGCAGAACATCGGGCGTTCCCTTGCAATCCTCGAGGATATATCCCCCGCGCAGCGCTTCGAGCCCGCTGTTTTCATATTGGGGAAGCGCCTGTCGGGAGAGAACGAGGGCGGTGGGAGCGCGGCTCCTGAGCGCACAGATCCAGCCTGCGGCCGTCTCTTTCCCGTCGGCGGGGCGGAAGACGTTCAGCCCGGGGACGGCGCGAAGCCCCGCAAGCTGTTCGACGGGCTCGTGCGTGGGGCCGTCTTCTCCGACGCCGATGGAATCGTGCGTGAGGACGTAGATGACGGGAAGCTCCATGAGCGCGGAAAGGCGCATCGCATGTTTACAATAATCCGAAAAGATGAAGAAGGTCGCCACATACGGCCTTACGCCGCCGTGCGCGCACATACCGTTCGCAATGGCCGCCATGGCGTGTTCACGGATGCCGAAGTGGACGTTTCTTCCCGCGTAATTTTCGGGGGAGAAGACGCCGTAGTGCACACTTTCCGTATCCTTCATCTCCGTGAGATTGGAGGGGGCGAGATCTGCCGAGCCGCCCATAAGGGAGGGGATTTTCGCCGCGATCTTATTCAAAACGATGGAGGAAGTCTGCCGCGTCGCAAGGGGCTTTTCGAAGGTGAGAAGATCCTCGAGGCCGAGATCGGGCAGGGCGCCCTGCATCGCTTCGCGGTATTCTCTCGCGAGGTCGGGATAATTTTTCTCATACTCCGAGAGCATGGTCTCGCGGTCACGCCTGAGTGTGGCGCCCCGCCGCGCCGCTTTTGCGGTATGTCTGTAGATCTCTTCGGGGATCTCGAAGGGGGGGTACTTCCAGCCGAGCTTTGCTCTCGTCTCCGAGACGCCGCTCTCGCCCAAGGGGGAACCGTGGCATTTCGGCGTATTCTCGAAGGGCGAACCGTAGCCGATGTGCGTCTTGAAGATGATGATGGAAGGCTTGCTCTTTTCCCGCTGTGCCCTCCGGATGGCATTGGTGATGAGGAGAATGTTATCCGGTTTAGAAACGAGATCGATCTTGATGACCTGCCAATTCTGCGCCTCGAAGCGCTTGGCAACGTCGTCGCGGTAGGTGACGGAAGTGTTCCCCTCGATGGTGATCTCGTTGTCGTCGTAGAGAAGAATGAGCTTTCCGAGCCTGTGCGCTCCCGCAAAGGAACAGGCCTCATAGGAGATGCCTTCCTCCAAGCAGCCGTCGCCGCACAAACAGTAGGTGTAGTGGTCGACGACGGGATAGCCCGTGCGGTTGAATTTCGCCGCAAGGTGCGCCTCCGCCATCGCCATGCCGACGGCATTGGCAATGCCTTGCCCCAAGGGGCCCGTCGTCGTCTCGACGCCTTCCGTCATACCGTATTCGGGGTGGCCCGGCGTCTTGCTCCGGAAGGTGCGGAAGGCCTTGAGATCGTCCGTCGAGACGGCATACCCATAGAGATGGAGAAGTGCATACAAGAGGGCGGAACCGTGCCCCGCGGAGAGTACAAAGCGATCCCTGTCGTCCCATTTGGGCGCCTTCGGGTCGAATTTAAGAAAGTCCTGAAAGAGTGCATAGGCGATGGGCGCCGCGCCGAGAGGAAGCCCGGGATGGCCGGACTTTGCTTTCTCGATGGCGTCGACGGCGAGGAACCTGATCGCATTGACGGTTTCTTGTTTCATAATGTTCTCCCTTGCCGAGCTTTCTTCGGCGCCTATACTATACCACACTTTTTGTATAAACGCACGCTTTTTTCTCATTTTCGTGCATTTCTTTTTGAAAAAAATCCCGTCAATTTCTTGGGTTTTGCTATCTTCCACCGCGTTAAATTTGTGGACTTTTGAAAATGCGCATGGTATAATATACCATGAACGAAGTTTTTACGGAGATTTTTATGGCAAACGAGAAATTCGTATCGCAGATCGCGGATATCGAGACCGACTTCCCGCAGTGGTATACCGACGTCGTCGTCAAGACAAAGCTCGTGGACTACGGCCCCGTGAAGGGGACGATGGTCATCCGCCCCTACGGCTATGCCATCTGGGAAAACATCCAGAAAGAGATGGACGCACGCTTCAAGGCGGCGGGCGTGGAGAACGCTTACTTCCCCCTTCTCATCCCCATGAGCTTCATGACGAAGGAGGCGGAGCATGTCGAAGGCTTCGCACCCGAGGTCGCCGTCGTCACCCATGCGGGCGGGGCAAAGCTCGAAGAGCCCCTCGTCATCCGTCCGACTTCGGAGACGATCATCGGGCATATGATGGGCAAATGGGTGGAGAGCTGGCGCGATCTGCCCCTTCGCATGAACCAGTGGTGCAACGTCATGCGCTGGGAGAAGACGACGCGCCCCTTCCTTCGCACGAGCGAATTTCTGTGGCAGGAAGGGCACAGCGTGTATGCGACGGGGGAGGAGGCGGAGCAGGAGACGCTGAACATGCTCCACCTCTACGAAGAGTTTGCAAAGAATGTCTTGTGCATGCCCGTTCTCATCGGCCGCAAGACGGAGAAGGAGAAGTTCGCAGGCGCCGTCGCCACCTTCGGCATGGAAGCCATGATGCACGACGGAAAGAGCCTGCAGGCGGGCACCACCCACTACATGGGGCAGAATTTTGCCAAGGCGTTCGGCGTGCAGTTCACGGGGGTGGACGGAACGCTCAAATACGGTTACACGATGAGCTACGGCGTCTCGACCCGCCTCATCGGCGCCCTCATCATGACGCACGGCGATGCGCGGGGACTCATCCTGCCGCCGCCTGTCGCACCCATCGAGGTCGTCATCGTGCCCATCGCCCAAAAGAAAGAGGGCGTCTTGGAGGCGTGCAATGCGCTTGCCGATCGTTTGAAGAAGACGGGCGTCCGCGCAAAGGTGGACGATAGCGACAATTCCCCCGGGTGGAAGTTCAACGAGTGGGAGATGAAGGGCGTGCCCGTGCGCATCGAGCTCGGCCCGCGCGATATCGAGGCGGGCAAGATGACCGTCTTCCGCCGCGATACCCTCGAAAAACAGGATAGCTTTACCCTCGAAAATGCGGAAGAGACGGTAAAAGCGCTTCTTTCCGATATATGCGAAAACATGTACGAAAGGGCGAAGACGAGGATGCAGAGCCGCATCGTGAATGCAAGCTCGCTCGAAGAACTTCTTTCGGGCGTAGACGGCGGCAATTTTGTGCGTGCGGGCTGGTGCGGCGAGCGCGCCTGCGAGGATAAGGTCAAGGAATTTGCACAGGCGACCGCCCGCGTCCTCGACGAGAAGAACGATCTTCCCACCTGCGTCTGCTGCGGCAAGAAAGCAAAGCACACGGTCTTTTTCGCGCGAGCATATTAAAAAAGTTCACAAATTTTGTTTTGCTTGGGGATTATCGCGTCATCCTGAGGAGCGAAGCGATCGAAGGATCCCGAAGTACGAAGTCCCATCTTTGCAAAACAAAATTTCGTGAGGGGGTAAATATCAACATCTCTATGCCGTATCGCCCGCTGTGCTCTTTTGTTCTCAAAGACAGTAAGCGTGCGGTGGCTTAGCAAATGGGGGCGCGCAGCGCAGGGGAACCCTGCTCGCGCAGAAATTAGAGACCCCCCTTCAGTCCGCAAGGGGACAGCTCCCCCTCAAGGGGGCGCCAAGGCGTATCACAACCACAATCAAATTCTTCTTTCGGAAGTAGAACTATGAAACACGTAGATATCAAAAATGTACTCACGAATGCGGACATGGTAGGCACCGACGTCGTCGTTTGCGGCTGGGTGCGCACCTTCCGCGACTCGGCGCAGGTCGCCTTTTTGGAGCTTTCCGACGGGTCGAGCTTCAAAAAATTGCAGGTCGTCATCGATAAGAATGCGCTCACCGTGGATGCGGAAGCGACCAAGCTCGGCGCGAGCGTCGCCGTCAAGGGAACGGTCGTCAAGGCGTATAAGGGAGAGGGGAACGAACTCAATGCAAAGGAGATCGCCCTTCTCGGCGCATGCCCCGCGGAGTATCCCATCCAAAAGAAGCGCACGACGCTCGATTTTCTCCGCACCATTCCGCACCTTCGCCTCCGCACGAATACCTTTCAGGCCGTTTTCCGCGTGCGCTCCGTCGCCGCACAGGCCATTCACCGCTACTTCCACCTGAACGGCTACTACTACATCAATGCGCCCCTCATCACGGCGAGCGACTGCGAGGGGGCGGGCGAAATGTTCCGCGTCACCACCCAGCCTTGGAATGCGAACTACAAGACGGCGGAGGAGTATTTCAAAAACGACTTCTTCGGGGTGAAGGCGGGCCTCTCCGTCTCGGGCCAGCTCGAAGGCGAGGTCGCCGCGACGGCGCTCGGGAAGATCTACACCTTCGGTCCCTCCTTCCGTGCGGAAAATTCCAACACGACGCGCCACCTCGCGGAGTTCTGGCACGTTGAGCCCGAGGTCGCCTTTGCCGAGCTTCCCGACGTCATCGAGATCGCCGAGGATATGCTCAAATATCTCGTGAAGGCAGTGCTCGAGGAGTGCCCCGAGGAGATGCAGTTCTTCGATAGCTTTGTCGAGAAGGGGCTCATCGAGAAGCTCACCCACGTCGCAAATTCCGATTTCGCCGTCTGCACCTACACCGAGGCGATCTCCATTTTAGAGAAGGAGAACAGCCGCTTTGCCTTCCCCGTGCATTGGGGGAGCGATCTGCAGTCCGAGCACGAGAAGTATCTCACCGAGCAGGTGTTCAAGCGCCCCGTCTTTGTCACGAATTATCCCAAGGAGATCAAGTCCTTCTACATGAAGCAGAACGCCGACGGGAAGACGGTCGCCGCGACGGATCTGCTCGTTCCCGGCATCGGCGAGATCATCGGCGGAAGCGAGAGGGAAGCGGATTTGACGAAATTGCAGGCAGCCATGTCCGAAAGAGGCATGGATGAGAGCGCGTATAAGCAGTATCTCGACCTGCGCCGCTTCGGCACCGTTCCGCACGGCGGCTTCGGGCTCGGCTTCGAACGCTTCGTCATGTACTGCACGGGCATCGAGAACATCCGCGATGTCACCCTCTTCCCCCGCAGCGTCAAAAATATCATGTGATTTATCGCGCCACACGCGACGTTATTTCTGCAGTGAACAGGGCGCGGATCATCGCGCCCTTTTTGGTAATATCATGAAAGAATTCTTCAAAAATTCCTTCCCGTATTTCAGGAAATATCTGCCCGTCATCCTCTTTTCCATGGCGTGCGGGGTGACGCTGAGCTTTCTCACCCTCATCACCCCGCAGATCGTCTCGCTTCTCGTCGACAGGGTGCTCACACCCCTTCTCGGCGGGGAAGCGGCCAGATCGGGCAGCATGTTCTCCTTTCTTGTCGACGGGTTCGCGCAGGACGATTTCCTGTCCATCTTCTTTGCTCTTGCGGGAACGCTTCTCGCGGGCGCCCTTCTCTTTCTCCTGTTTTCCTATGGGAAGTGGTATCTCGGGCACTATGTCACCCTCAAGGCGGAAGGGGATATGCGTTCTGCCGCGATCAAAAAGATCGGCGAGGCGAGCGGGCCCCTTCTTTCCAAATATTCCTCGGGCGACCTCATCCTCATCGCCACGCGCGATCCCTCCAATGTGCGCGATGTATATGTCCACAATGTGCAGTTCCTTCTGAACGGCATCGTCTACGCCATATTCGCCTCCGTCTTTCTCGGGCAGATCCATTTCACCCTGCTGTTTTTGCCCATCGCAGGCGGCGCGGCGTGCTCGCTCATCGTCTTTTTGTTCAATCGGAAGGTAAGGACCTACTACGACAGCGTCTGGAAGCATTCCTCCCGCCTCAACACCACCGTGCAGGAGAGCGTCTATGGCGCCCGCACGATCACGTCCTTCGCCCGCGAACGGGAACGCATGGCGCTCTTCGACGGCGACAACCGCCGCCTTCTTCTGACCCACTACCACGGAGTGGAGCTGTTTGCGCGGCGCACGCTCTCCACGCAGATCGTGCGCGTTTTCGTCTTCTGCGGGGAACTTGCGCTCGCCGTTTGGCTCGGCCTTTCGCATGAGATCACGGCGGGGGAATTCACGGCGGTCATGGGCTATATGGGAACGCTCATCTGGCAGCTCACGAGCGTGCTCATCAACATCAACAACATGCAGCGGAACTTCGTCTCCGCCCGCCGTCTCTTCGGATTCCTGAACGACAAAGATGAGGTCGCGGCGAAATACGGGCATACCATGCCCGCGATGCGGCCTTCGATCTGCTTTAAGGGCGTGGGGGTGAAGAGCGGCGGGGAATACGCTCTCCATGATATCGACCTCGAAATTCCCTACGGAAAAAAGCTCGGCATCATGGGAAGAACGGGTGCGGGCAAGACCCTCCTTTGCAAGCTCATGCAGGGCATGGCGGAGGCGGACGAGGGAGAGATCCTTCTATGTGGCGCGCCCATCCATACATACGACCGCGAGGAGCTTTGCCGCAGGTTCTCCTATGCGATGCAAAACGTTTTCCTCTTCTCCAACACGATCGCCGCCAACATCGCCCTCTACGACCCCTTCGCCCCCGAGGAGAAGATCCTTCGCGCGGGTGCCCTTGCCGAGGTGGACGAGTTTGCCGCGAATTTCCCCGAAGGGTACGAGACCACCGTGGGCGAGAAGGGGTTCGGCCTTTCGGGCGGGCAGAAGCAACGCATTTCCATCGCCCGCGCCCTCTTTAAGGATGCGCCCATCCTCGTCTTCGACGACGTAACGAGCGCGCTCGACCTCGAGACCGAACATAAAGTCTTTTCCAACCTCAAAGCGGCATGCGGTGAGCGCACCCTCATCATCGTCACCCACCGTGCGACCGCCCTCCAGGACTGCGACGAGATCCTCTTTCTGGATGGGGGAGAGATCGTCGAACGGGGCACCTTCGATGCGCTCATAGCGCAAAAGGGGAATTTTGCCGAGATCTATGCAAGGCAGCGCGGCGAAATGGTATTCGAGGAGGCGGAAGATGCACAATAACCTCTATTATCAGGATGAATACGTCAGACAGAAATTCAACCTCAGGATGTTCGGCCGCCTCGTCCGTCAGGCAGCGCGGCACAAGCGTTCGCTCATAGGGAGCCTTCTCATCGAGATCGCCTCGGGTGCGCTTTCCCTCATCCCCGGGCTCCTCTATTCCATCATCATCGCGGCGATCTTCCCCGCAGAAGGGCTCTTGGCGGAAAATTACATGAGAACCGTGCTCCTCGCCGCGGGCGGCCTTCTCATCACATGGGGCGGGGGCGCCGCCGTCTTCTATCTCGAACACCTCGTGCCGATGAAGTTCGGGCATCTCTTTTCTTTTGAACTGAGAAAAGAGATCTTCGACCACGTCAGCATCCTTTCCTTCCGCTATTTCGATACGCATTCCACGGGGAAGATCCTCGTCCGCGTGACGACCTATGTCGATGAAGTCGCCGAGATCGTGGGCAATTTCTTTTTCATCATGCTCTACTGCATCGGCGTCATCTTTATCGGCATTGTCTGGATCTTATGCCTCGATATCCGCATCGGCGGGGCAGTTGTCGGCGCGCTTGTTCCGCTCGCCGTCCTCATTTATTTTTTGAGCAGGACCATCCACAGGCGGGAGGGGAAGCAGCGCAACAAGAACGCCAACTATACCGCCTTTGTCGCGGAAAACATCGGCGGTGCGGAAGTCGTCCGCGCCTACAACCGCGCTTCCCTCAACGTGCAGGTCGCAGGCGAGCTCTACGAAGAGTTCCGCCGCGCATTCATGTATACCACTGCGGCGCGTGAATGTTTTCATCCCATCGCCCACGGCTTTTCCAATGCGCTCCTCACGAGCATCGTCTATGGCGTCGCACTCGCGATCGGTCTTTCCGGAGGGAACCTCTCCCTCGCAACGGTCATCGCGATCGGCTCCGCCCTCGGTGAGATCACTTCCACCATTGCGACGGTCTGCGGCGAACTTGCCGATCTTTTCAAACTCACCGCCAATGTCGAGCGCATCTACGATACGATCGAGACGCCCGTAGAGATCGCGGACGCGCCCGATGCTTCGCCCCTCGAGAATTGCCGCGGCGACGTCTGCTTCGAAAATGTCGACTTTTCCTATATCGAAGGCGTGCCCGTCTTAAAAGATTTCTCACTCGACGTGAAGGCGGGGGAGACCATAGCGCTCGTCGGAGCGACGGGCTCCGGCAAGACGACGATCGTCAGCCTCCTCTCCCGTTTCTACGACGTCCAAGGGGGGCATGTCCGCGTTGACGGGCGTGATATCCGCGAATACACCGTAAAATCTCTTCGCCGGAATGTGGGCGCGATGATGCAGGATACTTTCATCTTCAGCGGAAGCGTGCTCGATAATATCCGCTTTTCCCGCCCCGACGCGAGCGACGAGGAGTGCAAGGCCGCGGCAATGGCGGCATGTGCGGAAGGCTTCATCTCCCGCCTTCCCGAGGGGTATGAAACGCAGATCTCCGAAGGCTATGCGCTCTCGGGCGGGGAGAGGCAGCTTCTCTCCTTTGCAAGGCTCATCCTCGCAGATCCGCGCATCATCGTCCTCGACGAAGCCACGAGCCACGTCGATACCCAGACCGAGCTCTCCGTCCAGAAAAGCCTCAAAACGCTCCTTGCAGGCAGAACGAGTTTCGTCATCGCGCACCGTCTCTCCACCATCCGCGAAGCCGACCGCATCGTCGTCCTCTCGGAGGGTAAGATCGTCGAAGAGGGGACCCACCAACAGCTCGTGGAGAAAAAAGGCGCCTACTTCCGCATGCTTGCCGCGCAAATGTAGGGTTTTTGAAAAAAATTTTGACATGTAAACCGCCGGTTGACGGTTTGCAAAGTTTAGTTGGCTGTGCTTTTTCTTGTCTTTTGCTATAATGAAGGCACAAATTCATCCCAAAAGGAGGCACAAATGAAATTAAAGGACAAAATCGTACAGCTCAGAAAAGCCAAAGGTATTTCCCAGGAAGAACTCGCACATAGCGTTGAGGTCAGCCGTCAGGCAGTCTATAAATGGGAGACGGGCGATAGTACGCCCGAAGTGGAAAAGGTGAAAAAGCTCGCCGAGATCTTCGGCGTCTCGCTGGACGTTCTTTTGAATGACGAGCTCGGGATCGACGCACTGCCTGCGAGCGCCGACCCCCGGCCCACGAAGCCGACGTACCGCGATGTCTTCACGTCCCCAACGGACCTGATATACCTTCATGCCGACTATGACCACGGCTTCGGCGAGAAGCCCTTCCCCGCGGGAAGCAAGAAGAAGCTTCAGGCGTTCGCCGATCGCGTCTTTGAGAGAAAGAGCAAGAAGTTCAACGCGGCGATCTCCGGCTACGACAAGACCTATTTTCTGCAGAGCGACAACCTTGTCGCCTTCTTCATCGATGAGAAGCGGCTCGCTTGCGGGATCTACTTCGACGGCGCGGAGCAGTTCGTCTGCCCGTTCGAAAACCTCATCGGCGTTCAAGTCTCGAGCGATGGGAACAGCATGCGCTACAACGGTTCCCGTCTTAAAGGGAGCCTTCTCGTCGGCGGGATCACTGGCGTGGGGGTGGGCGTTCAGTCGACTTCCACGATGATGAAGCCCATGCAATACAACCTGACCTTTACATATTTTAACGCGGACGGAACGACGGGAGAGTACACCGTCAAGGTCATCTCCTACCGCACCTACTACGGCATGATCAATCTCAAGAAGACGGCCGACAACAATGCCTTCTATAATGCCGTCTCCACGGAGACGCAGAAGCGGCTCGAAGAGATCGCGGCAGTCGTCTCGGGGCTCAAGGCGAGAGGGGAGAACCTCCGCTATGAAGAAGAGCTTCCCTCCATCGATAAGAATGCGTTGGAGGCGGCGAGCGAGAATGCTGTGGCAAGCTGCAATGCCGAGGAAGAGGAGATCAAACAGGAGATCAAGGCTTCCAACAAGAAACAGCACATTCGCGACGCGATCTTCTGGGGGTCGGCTGCGGCGTTCTTTATCGGCGTGATCCTTCTCGCGGTTTTATCATAGCGGACATCAAATACTTTTGTAAGGAGAAGATAAAATGAACGAAAAGGTCGGAGCGTGGGACTGTGCAAACATTGCGGTCCTCATCGACGCAGAAAATACGGATGTTTATAAGATGGGCGACGTGCTCGAAAAACTCTGCGAAGAGGGTAGGATCGCCGTCAAGAGAGCGTACGGCGATTTTACAAATGAGGCATTAGAGCCTTGGTTCGATAAAGCCAAAGAGTTCGGCATCAAATTGATATTTACGCCAAACTATGTTCCGAAGAAGAATTCGGCCGACATAACCTTGATCGTTGAGGCAATGGAACTTCTTAATGCGGGCTTATACGATACCTTTGTCATCGTCTCGAGCGATAGTGATTTCACGAGCATTGCCTTACACCTTCGGGAGAAATGCATAAAGGTCATCGGGATCGGTAAGAAAAAGTCCCCGATCTCCTTAATAAACGCATGCGACAGTTTTCTTTCTTTGGAAGATTTTCTGACGGACGAAGAGAGAATAGAAGAGGAAAAGCGGAAGAAGAGAAGAATTCGTGTCCCGGAGGAACTCCATGAATGCATAAAAAAGGCTTGGCGGGACAATAAGGATGAAAAAGGGTTCGCGTGGATGGGAAAAGCGGGAATTTATATAAGACAGGAAGATCCGGAATTTAAGCCGCAAAAATATGGCTACAAAAAATTGATGTACTTGATTCGAGATTTTCCCGAGTTGTACGAAATCCAATCTAAGGAAGACGAAAATTCGACGCAAAACGATTTCTACTGCTGCAAGGAAGAGGAGTGACGGAATTACCGCGTCATCTTGAGTGCGGTAGCGTCATCCTGAGCGTGGGAAGCGTGTCATCCCGCCCTCGCTTTTCTTCGTCACCCTGAGCCGTGTCGAAGGGTGACCACACGATAATAGGGCGATGCTTCGATACGGCTTAAGCCCCGACAAAAGGCCTGCTTTGCGCAGGCCTTTTTTAACGATTTTATAGAAAAATACGCGAATTTTCTTAAAAATTTAAGAAAAATCATTTATTTCGATTTTTTTCGAAATAATAATTTTAAGGTAGAAAACGGCCTTATTTTTCGGGAAGATAGCCTTCGAAGATGATATTATCGACGAACCTTCTTGCCTGCGTTTCGTCCTCTTCGGAGCGAACCGTCCAGCCGAGCCGGAACCCCTTGAACCTTGCAACACACCTTCTCGGCAGGTCCGCAAAGCAGTAGCTCACAAAGTCGGGCTTTACCGTAAAATTGAGGGTGAGGTTTCTCACGATGTAGGCCTTGATGCGCCAGAAGGGGCCGCCGCCGAAGGCTTCTTTTCCCGCCTGTGCCGTCGCCAGAACGCCGCAGGGAATGTGCGGGCAAAGCTTTTTATACGCCTTCACATAGAGGGGCTGGAAGGACTGGATGGCGTACTCTCCCGCGTAGCCTTCGAGCGCGCGGGAAAGGGCCGAGGCGATCTCCTCTCCCTTCACGCCGTTCATGTTCTTGATCTCGATGAGAAGGGGAGTGCGTCCCGCAATGCAGTGCAAAAATTCTTCAAACGTGGGAATGTGTTCCTTCCCGTCGAGAAGAAGCGTTTGCATCTCTTCGAGCGTGCAATCGGAGACGGCGCGCCCATCCCCCGTCATGCGGGCAAGGGTGTCGTCGTGAAAGATGATGAGCCTTTTATCCTTGGTGAAGCGCACGTCCGTCTCGATGGGGAAGCCATGTTTTATTGCTTCCTCGAAGGCGGGCAAGGAGTTCTCGGGGATGCTTTCATCGTGCAGCCCGCGGTGTGCGATAGGTTTTGTGATCAAAAAATTTTCCATGAGAAGCATTATACACCCATTTCTCTCAAAAATCAACCCCGAGGAGGTTCTTTCTGCCCTCACTTTTCTCCATCGAAAAAGGCACCCCAAAGGTGCCTTTTTCGATGGAGGGGAGAATGCAACCTCAGTCGGACAATCTCATATCACAAATTATTCTCTAATAATTTTATGATATTCTCAAGTTGCTCAACACAGTAATTTATTTCTTTTATACTTTTGGAAATTTCATTATTTGCGATCTCTATAAAATCAAAGTTTGTTTCTGTTACTGACCTTACTCAAAGTACAGTCCGTTTCTATCTTCGTATAAGTCGTAGGTGATGACGCTTATTTTCCCGATATATGTAACAGC
>CANQCA010000012.1 GCA_947589585.1 uncultured Clostridia bacterium | reverse complement strand
CGCTTCTTCTCGATGAGCGCTTTGAGCTCAAAGAGGTTGTGCGTGCCGAAGAGGATATCGATGAAGGGAAACTTCTCCTTCAGAAGTTTTGCCTTGCCCTCTTCCTGCACCATGCACCCGCCGACGGCGATGAGGAGATTTTTCTTCTCCCGTTTTAACTTTTTGAGGGCGCCGATGTTGCCGAAGGCGTGATTTTCGGCGTTTTCGCGGATACAGCAGGTGTTGAAGACGATGATATCCGCCTCTTCCAAAGAGGAGGGCTCGGTGTAGCCCATCTCGCGAAGGACGCCCGCGATCTTCTCCGATTCGTGCAAATTCATCTGGCACCCGTAGGTGACGATATGGTATTTCATACGTTGAGTTTGGAAAAGACCTCCCCGATATTTTCACGGATGACGAGCTCACATTTATCATCCAGCGGCGTTGCGCTCCTGTTGATGAGGACGAGGTGCTCCCCTTTGAAGAGATCGACAAAGCCTGCCGCGGGATAAACGGAAAGCGACGTCCCCGCCACGATGAGAAGGTCGGCCTCCCCGATCGCATTGACCGCCCCTTCTACGACGCCGCCGTCGAGCGGTTCGCCGTACAGAACGACGTCGGGCTTTATGAGCCCGCCGCATGTGCAATGGGGAACGCCCTTTGTTTCGACGATATAACTTGCGGGATAAAATTTCCCGCAGCGAAGGCAGTAGTTGCGATGGATACTGCCGTGGAGCTCGTATACTTTCTTGCTTCCTGCCGCCTGATGGAGCCCGTCGATATTCTGCGTGACGACGGCGGAAAGCTTGCCCGCACTTTCGAGCTCGGCGAGCTTTTTATGCGCCGCGTTGGGCTTTGCGGAGAGCGGAAGCATCTTATCGCGGTAGAAGGTGAAAAACTCCTCGGTATGGCGGTAAAAATAACCCGAGCTCAAAATTTCCTCGGGCGGGACGCTGTATTTTGTGCGATACAGCCCGTCCTCGGAGCGGAAGTCGGGAATGCCGCTCTCCGTCGAGACGCCCGCGCCTCCGAAGAACACGATACGGTTTGATTTTTCGATAAGTTGTTGAAGTGTCATAATGGTTGCTTGTGTAGTTTGTGTGAATGTCGCCACGAGGGTTAGAGCTGCCCCCTTTGAAGGGGGCGGCTCCGCCGTAGGCGGTGGTGGGGGTTGATTATGAAAAGCCCCCACCTGTCTCACTTCGTTCGCCACCCGCCCCCGTAAACGGGGGCAGGTCTAAGTTATTATAACATACCTTGTTGGTTTTTTCAAGGGAAGGGGTGGGCTTTCATGAAAAATTTTATAAAATGCGCGAATACTATAACCGATGAAACGCATTCTCACTGTGCTCGGGGTAACCTTCGGGACCATCTTCGTCCTCCTTCTCGCCGCATTTTTCTACTATCTCGGCGTGACGCGCGGAATAACTTTGGACGCGGAAAAGCTTACGCTCGAGACGGTCGGGCCGACGATCCTGGACGGCGAAGGACAGCCGATCGAAGCGGCAGCACTCGAAAAAGATATCCCCTTCGAGGAGTTTCCCCCCTATCTTCCCAAGGCGTTCGTCGCCGTGGAGGACAGAAGGTTCTATACGCACAGCGGCTTCGATCCGCGCGGCATTGCCCGTGCCGTCCTCAAAAATCTCAGGTCCTTTTCCTTCCGCGAAGGCGCTTCCACCATCTCCCAACAGCTCATCAAAAATACCCATCTTACCGGCGAAAAGACGCTTTCCCGCAAGCTCAAAGAGTTCAAACTTACCCGTGTGCTCGAAAAAAGATACTCCAAGGATGAGATCATGGAGCTCTATCTCAACTCCATCTATTTCGGCCACAGTGCGTTCGGTATAGGGAACGCCGCATCCTTTTATTTCGGGAAAAAGACGAGCGATCTCACCGTCGGGGAGAGCGCCATGCTCGCCGCACTCGTGCGATCTCCCAACCGCTATTCCCCCTTCATCGATGCGGAAAAATGCCTTGCGCGGCGGGATCTGGTGCTTTCCCTCATGAAGGAGCAGGGCTTTCTCGATGAGAAAGCTTATGACGAGGCAAAGGCGGAAGCGCTGCCCCTCTCCCCCGCAAAAAGTCCCGACCGCATCCGATACCTCGATCTCGTTTACAAAGAGCTCGAGGACATCTTTCCCGACGCCGAAACATCCTCTCTGAGCGGGCTCAGAATCTATACCGCCTTCGACCCCGAACTGCAAAAAATACTCTCATCCTTTGAGGCGGAGCACGACCTCGCGATTTTCGTCCGCTCGACGAAAGGGAACGCCGTCAAGGCCTTCCACGCGACTGCGGGCATGCTGCGCCGCCTGCCCGCCTCTACCATCAAGCCACTCCTCGTCTACGGGCCCGCCATCGAGGAGGGGCTCATCTCCCCCGCCACGCCCGTTTTAGACGAACGCACAGACTTTTCGGGCTATTATCCCGACGATGCAGGCGGGGCCACGGGAGAATATATGAGCGTCCGTTATGCCCTCGCCCACAGCGTGAACATCCCCGCCGTGAAGATCTTGAATTCCATGGGGATAGAACGTGGCGCAGAGTATCTTGAAAGGATGGGGATGCATGTTCCCAAGGAAGATCTTTCCCTCGCCCTTGCCCTCGGGGGGATGCGGGAAGGCTTCACGCTAAAGGAACTCTCCGACGGCTATGCGACCTTCGCCAAGGGCGGGTGCTTCGCGCCCTCGAAAGCCATTCTCAGCATCCGGGATAAGCGGGGACGCACCCTCTATGAAAGCCCCTCTTACGAGCAAAAGATCTTCTCGGAGGGGACGAGCTTTCTCATGCAGGATATGCTCTCCACGGCAGCCAAAGAGGGCACGGCAAAAAGGCTTAGCGGACTCCCCTTCTTCGTCGCCGCAAAGACGGGCACGGCCGAGGGGGCAAAGGGAAATACCGACGCCTACACGATGGCATTTACTTCCGAAGACGTCGTCGGCGTGTGGGCGGGCAACAAGGACAATTCCCCCATCCCCTCGAGCGGCGGAGGGCTTCCCGCCAATCTCGCAAAGAAAGTCCTCGAAAAGCTCTATGAGCAGAAAACGCCCGGCGCGCCGCAAAGGCCGCAGAGCGTTGTCAGGCTCTCCTGCGATAAAAATATCTATAAAACCGAGCATCGGCTCGTGCGGTGCGACCCCATCGCCCCGCCCATCGAGGGATTTGAGGAATGGTTCAAAGAAGAATTCGTTCCAACGGAGCAAAGCACGAAATTTTCCCATCCCACCATTAAAAACCCGCAAATATGCGTCAAAAATGGGTGCGTGAACATAGTACTATGTCAGGAAGAGTACTATTCATACATCGTAAAAAGAAAACATCGCGGCGAGGTCGCCACGATCTACGAGGGGGCCTATTGCCGCGATATCTGCGATAATTCGGTGCAGTCGGGCGAGTGCTACAGCTACACCGTGATCCCTGTCTATAAGGGCCATGCGGGCGTTCCCGTCGAGCTCCCGAGCGTGCAGATCGCAAGAAGCGATGCCCTCCCCGAGAACTGGTGGGAAGATTAAAATTCCGTCTTTTCCGCTGAACGGAGCGCTTCTTCGACGAGCGTCTCGACGTCGAGCTTTTTCTCCTCTTCTTCGATGAAGGAGAGCTTGGGGCGGATGGCGGGGTGCTCGGGAAGAAAGACAGTACAGCAGTCCTCAAAGGGAAGAATGGAGGTCTCGTAGGCGCCGATCTTTCTTGAGCGCGCGATAATTTCGTCCTTGTCGAAACCGACGAGCGGGCGCAAAACGGGAAGAGAAACGACGGCGTTCGACGAGGTCATCCCCTCGATGGTCTGGCTTGCGACCTGCCCAAGGCTCTCCCCCGTGATGAGGCACTGCATCCCGTATTTTAAGGCAAATTTTTCGGCGATGCGGAACATGAACCTGCGAAGAAGGGTCACATTGAGCTCGGCGGCACATTTTGCGTGGATCTCTTCCTGAATTTTGGTGACTTTCACCGTCGTTAGGCGGGTGACGAGGGTGTATTTGGAGAGGATCTTTGCAAGCGAGACGACCTTTTCCTTCGCACCGTCGCTCGTATAAGGGTAGCTGTGGAAGTGCAGAAGCTCGACCTGCATGCCCCGCTTTGCCATCATATAGCCCGCGACGGGGGAATCGATCCCGCCAGAGATGAGAAGAAGTCCCTTCCCCGAAGTCCCCACGGGCATGCCGCCGGCGCCCTCTTCGAAGCTCCCGAAGACGAGGGCTTTGCCATTTTCGCGTACATCGATAAAGACGGTGTGTTCGGGCGAATGGATATCTACCTTGAGGCCGTGAAATTCATCCAGGAGCCGTCCGCCGATCTCGGCGCTGATCTCCATGGAACTCAAAGGATATTGCTTGTAGCCGCGGTGGGTCTCCACCTTGAATGTTCCCTCTTTGGGCGAAACAAGCTTGGCGCCCGCATAGATCTCGTCCATCGAGCTTCCGAGAAGGTAGCCGATCGAATAGGAATGTACGCCGAAAACCGAGGAGATGCGCTCTGCGACTTCCTCGGCGCGGCCCTCTTCGAACTTCTCCACGAGCCATCTGCCGCTCGTGCGATGCAGTTCGTGGCGGATCCCCTTCAGACTTTTCTCCAAATTATTGGCAAAAACGCGCTCGAAATAGCCCCTGTTCTTGCCCTTTAAGTGGATCTCTGCATAGCGGATGATGACAACTTTTTCCATTATAGTTTTTCCTTAAACTGCTTGACTGCTTGATTGAATGCCTTGGCTGCGGCGTGCAACTCTTCCTCTGTCGTCTCGGGGGAAAAGCTCACGCGGAGGACCCCGCCGAGCACTTCTTCCCCATACCCGCACGCCTTCAAAACACGGCTGTAGGGGTGCTTGGAAGAGCAGGCGCTGCCCGTTCCGACGACGACGCCTCCATCCCATAGCATGCGGGAGAGCACTTCGCCGCGCACTCCCTTTGCGCTCAGCGTGAGGATGTAGGGCGAACCGTTCCCGGGCGACAGGCGGGTAAAGAGCGTATGGTCGAGCTCGGAAAAAAGCAGCTCGCGGTAGCCTTTGAGCCGCTCTCCGTCCTCCGGGAGCGTGGCGAATTTACTCTCGGCGGCATAGGAAAAAGTAAGTGCACCCAAAACGTTCTCCGTGCCGCTCCGAAGGCCCTTTTCCTGTCCGCCCCCGAAGATGAGCGGCGAAAGAGCAAGACCCTTTCGCTTGATAAGAGCGCCCGTTCCCTTCAGCCCACCGATCTTATGCGCGCTGACTGCGTACAGATCGATATCGGACGTGAGGCGGACGGGAATTTTCCCGAAGGCCTGCACGCCGTCGCTCATAAAAATGCAACGCGGAATTTTTTCCTTCACCCGTCTTGCAAGGCCCGCGATATCGTTGATGCCGCCCGTCTCGTTGCTCACATGGATGACGGAAACGAGCGTCGTCTTTTCGTCGACGAGGGATAGAAGCGCTTCTTCATCGACTGTTCCGTCGGGGCGGACGGGCGCAAAACGAGGTTCCACGCCACGGTTTTTGAGTTCGTTGAAGGCGCGCTCGACGGCCGCATGTTCTCCCGTAGTCGTGACGGCATTTCCCCGTCTCGCCGAAGAAAAGATGGCAAGGTTGTCGCTTTCCGTTCCGCCCGATGTGAAGATGAGCTCGAATTTTTGAGGATCGGCGATACGGGTGAGGATGCTCTCCCGCGCCCTGCCAAGTTCCGAAAAGACGGCAAAAGCCCCGCCGTAGAGCGCGGAGGGGTTGAAGAAATTTTCTTCCGTAAAGGTTTGGGCGCGCAGAACGGCTGCCCTGTTTGGCCGTGTGGTGGCGGCATTATCGAGGTATATCATAGTACTATGCGTGAAGTAGCATTAGCTGAGTACACAGTTCTCCGCCCGAAAAGGCCTCTAATATCGTGCAATTTTCCCCATCATCCCGTGTGAAGGTAACCTCGCTCCCCGCCTTGATCTGTTTGAGATAGGAGATGGCAAAGGATGCGATCCTGAGCTTTGCAAGCTCGTCCATCGAGAAACAGTCCATAAAGAGATCGGGATAACGGGTGTTGTTCACGTGCATGTAGTGATCGCAATCCGACGCCGTAGCGACATAGCGGCGCACTTCTTTTCCATCTCTTTTGGGGATCTTCCATGAGGCGACATCGAGCGCCTTTTCGTCGCGGTAAGGGCAACACTCGTGCGCCTTTCCCAATTTCTCGGGAGAGAGAAGGGAGAAGGTCGCAAGGTCGACAAGGCACCAGCGTGAGGCGAGGCGGGCGACCTCTTCCCCTCTCCCGTTTTGCACCTTATAGTCCCTCTCGAAGATGACATGGCGGGGCGGGAGCGGCCAGGTCTCCACCGTGAGGCTGTCGCCGAGAAGGACGGGGCGAAGGAACCGGCAGTGGGTGTTTGCAACGATGAAGCCAAGCCCCTTCGGCTTTAAGTCGTCGTAGCCGAAGCCGAGCTCGTCGGCGCTTGCACAGGCGGATTCCTGTGTGAGGGCGAGAAGCGCAGAGAGCTTGAGATCGTCCTTAAAATCGAAATCCGTATAGCGCAGATCGTATTTTCTGATGTTTGCATAGACGTTCATACAAATTAAAGTATATCACGCCGCGAGAAGTTTTGTCAACGATTTCACCGCATTTGCGCCCGAAGAGAGGAAGGATAGTGCCCCCGCCGCAATGGCAGATACGATCTTGCGCTGATAGGTCTTATCGATGAGAAGCGCTTCGTCCTGCGGATTGGATAAAAACCCGCACTCGACGATGACGGAGGGTGTATCCGAACAGTTCAAAACGAAATAATCTCCCGCGAGCGCGGCACTCTTTTTTACGCATTCGGGCATTTCGTTGAGCGAAGTCTGGATGAGGCAGGCGAGCGTCTCAGACGCAGCGAGATCTTCGCGATAAAATACCTGCGCGCCCCGTCTTGCGGGATCGGAAAAAAAATTCTGATGGATGGAGATCATGAGGGCGGGCGTATTTTTTTGAATGATCTCGGCGCGTTTTTGCATATCCCGCCGCTTGTAGCCCGATGTAGCCATACCGTAAAGCCCCGCCTCGGTCGGGCGGGTCTGGATGACATAGAACCCCGCTCCCTCCATTTCCTCCTGCAAAAGGCGGGATAAGGAGAGGTTGATATCGCTCTCCTTCACCCCCGTCGTCCTTCCCACAACGCCGCCGTCCACCCCGCCGTGGCCCGCATCGATGACGACGGTGAAGGAAAGAGACTTGGCCGCAGCGCGGGAGAGTGCGAAAAAGCAGAAAGCAAAGGTGACGAATACGGCAAGGACAAGGCAGGCAAGTCCCATCCCGATCCTGTGTTTATAGAAAAAACCCATACGCTATTGTATGAGTTTTTTTTTAGGTTATGCGTGAGGTATGCGTCATCCTGAGGCGACCAAACATTACGAAGTCCAAGGGAGACCATCCTCGAAGGATCCTCTTGATGAAAATTCGGACTTCTTACTTCGGGATTCTTCGGAGAGTTGCCGCGTCGGAAAATCTTATGAACATTATCGGCTCAGAATGACGCACGGCCACGCATTACTTGCTGCGGATATATTCGTCGATGCTTTTGGCGGCGCGTTTGCCGGCGCCCATTGCAAGGATGACGGTCGCAGAACCCGTGACGGCGTCCCCGCCCGCGAATACGCCTTGCAGAGAGGTCCGGCCCGTTTCATCCGCCACGATCTCGCCGTGCGGGCCGCATTTCAGCCCCGTCATAGTGCGGGCAAGAAGGGGGTTGGGAGAAGTGCCGAGCGCCATGATGACGCAGTCCGCTTCCAAAACAAAATCGCTCCCTTCCACCGCGACGGGGCGGGCTCTGCCGCTCGCATCCTCTTCCCCGAGCTTCATCTCCACGCATCTGAGGCCGCAGACTGCGTTCGTCTCATCCGCCAGGATCTCCACGGGATTCGTGAGGAAGCGAAAGATGATGCCCTCCTCCTTGGCGTGACCGATCTCTTCCCGGCGGGCGGGAAGCTCCCTCTCCCCGCGGCGGTAGACGACGGTCACTTCCGCCCCCATCCGCCTCGCACAGCGTGCGGCGTCCATTGCGACGTTTCCCCCGCCCACGACCGCAACTTTTTTCGCGGGAAAGACGGGCGTTGCCGCGCCTTCCGTGTATGCCTTCATGAGGTTGATTCGTGTTAAGTATTCGTTTGCGGAGAAGACCCCGATGCTGTTTTCCCCCTTGATGTGCATGAAGCGCGGAAGACCTGCCCCCGTCGCAAGGTAGACGGCCTCGAATGCGAACTCGCCCATGAGTTCTTCGACGGTGACAGACCTTCCGACCGCGGCGTCCGTGACGACTTCAACGCCGAGATCTCTGAGGCGCCCGATCTCAAAGGCCACGATATCTTTGGGGAGACGGAATTCGGGGATCCCGTAGACGAGGACGCCCCCGGCAAGATGGAGAGCCTCGAAGAGGGTCACGCTGTAGCCGAGGCGGGCAAGGTCTCCCGCACATGCAAGCCCCGAAGGC
Source organism: uncultured Clostridia bacterium (assembly GCA_947589585.1). GTDB lineage: Bacteria > Bacillota > Clostridia > Christensenellales > Borkfalkiaceae > Gallimonas. The sequence continues at coordinate 12,969 of CANQCA010000012.1, read as the reverse complement.
CCCGAGCCGACGACGGCGATCCTGTGCCCGTTGGGGGAAGGTTTTTCCTGGACATTCGCGCCGTGTTCCCTGTGATAATCGGCGACAAAACGCTCTAAACAGCCGATGGCAACGGGCTCGCCCTTGATCCCGCGCGTGCATTTTCCCTCGCACTGTGTCTCCTGCGGGCATACCCTTCCCGTGACGGCGGGAAGCGGATTGCTGCCTGATATGACCTCGTAGGCTTCCTCGAACTTCCCATCTGCAACGAGAGATAAAAATTCGGGGATATCGACGCCGACGGGACAGCCCGAAACGCACGGGCGCGTCTTGCAGCGTATACAACGCTTGGCCTCGGATATGGCCGCCTCTTCGTCGTAGCCGAGCGTGACCTCACGGAAGTCCGAGCACCTATCTGAAGGGTCTCTTACGGACATGGTATACTTGTTTTTCGTCATATTGAAATCCGCCATGCTATTTTACCTCCTTATGGAAGAGGTTGCAATGCCTCTCGCGCGCATGCTTTTCGAACGCGGAATAGGTTTTGAGCCGCCCCATCGCCTCGTCGAAATCGATAAGATGCGCATCGAAGTCCGGCCCGTCGACGCAGGCGAATTTCATCTCGCCGCCCACTGTCACACGGCAGCAGCCGCACATCCCCGTTCCGTCGACCATGATGGGGTTCATGCTCGCGATCGTTTTAATCGAATAGGGCCGTGTTGCCTCGGCGACGTATTTCATCATGGGAAGGGGGCCGACGGTAAATACCCTATCGAAACGCTCTCCCGCCTCCAACATGCGCCGAAGCGGGATACACACGTTGCCCTTCTCCCCCATCGTCCCATCGTCCGTCGTGACATAGAGCCTGTGGGAAACGGCTTGGAAGCCTTCCTGCAAAATGACGAGATCTTTGGTGCGTGCGCCGATGATCGATGTGACGGACGCTCCCTGCCGCGCAAACGCCTTCGCGACGGGATAGGCGATGGCACAGCCTACGCCCCCGCCGACGACGGCGACACTTTTGGCTCCTTCCGTCTCCGTCGGGTTCCCGAGCGGCCCCAAAAGGTCGGCGATCGTATCTCCCGCCTCTTTTTCGGCAAGCGTCATCGTCGTCGCGCCGACGCTCTGGAAGATGACGGCGACCGTTCCCGCTGCCGCATCGCTATCTGCGATCGTGAGCGGGATACGCTCCCCCTCTTCGTCGACGCGGAGAATGACGAACTGCCCCGCCCTCGCCCGCCGTGCGGCCATAGGCGCCTCGAAGAGCATGTAGATGATGCCCTCCGCGAGCTTTTTCTTTTCCAGAATCTTGTGCACGTTATTTCCTCACTTTTCTTTTTGACTATTATACAATAAACGAACAAGATTTGTCAACGGCGCACACCTTGCGAATTTTTCCGTAAAATATGTTTCATTTTGTTGACAAATTTAATGAAATGCGCTACAATCAGATTGTTGACAAAATGAATAACTTGTCTGTAATTCATATAAAATGATAATCAGGAGAAACTTACAATGGCCAATGTGAAGATCGTCACGGATTCAAATAGCGGTATCACGCAATCAGAGGCAAAAGAGCTCGGCATCAGCGTGATCCCCATGCCCTTCATCATCGACGGGAAGGAACACTTTGAGGATATCGACCTTTCCCAGCCCGAATTTTATGAGATCTTAAAGAGCGATGCGCAGGTCTCCACCTCACAGCCTGCGATCGGAAACGTCACCGACCTTTGGGACAGCCTTCTCGAGGACGGGAGCGAGATCGTCCACATCCCCATGTCGAGCGGGCTCTCCGAATCCTGCCACACGGCCGAGCGGCTTGCCGCCGATTACAACGGAAGGGTGCAGGTCGTCGATAACCAGCGCATTTCCGTCACACAGCGGCAGAGCGTGTACGACGCCATCGAGCTTGCAAAACGGGGAAAGAGCGCAAAGGAGATTAAGGACTACCTCATTCAAACAAAGTTCGATTCGAGCATCTACATCTCGCTCGCGACTCTCAAATATCTGAAAAAAGGCGGCCGCCTCACCCCCGCTGCCGCCCTCATCGGGACTATTCTCAAGATCAAGCCCGTATTGCAGATCCAAGGGGAAAAATTGGACGCCTTCAAGAAGGTGCAGACCCTCCACCAGGCCAAAAATGTGATGATCGAAGCGATGCAGCACGATTTTGCGACAAGGTTCAAGGATCTCGCCGAGGCGGGAGAGATGTCCCTGTACATTGCCCATACCGATAATGAAGCGGAAGCGATGAACTTCAAGCAAGAGATCGAGGCCGTCTTCCCAAATGTTCCCGTCACCTTCGTCGATCCCCTCTCGCTTTCCGTCTCCTGCCACATCGGGCCCGGGGCGCTCGCCATCGCCGCTGCAAGAGTGGTCAAGTAATGCAAAAAAATCCAAAAGCTCTCCTTCGGGAGAGCTTTTTTCAGAATCCGCTCTTCTTTTTGCGGAAGAGCCCGCGCTGGCGCGTTTCGATGAGATGATATTCCTGTTCACGTTCGAAATCGTAGAAGCAGGGATTTTTGGGTGAGGCGAATTTGAGCTTCCCGCCGATATCCGCCGCCTCGGCAAACCCGTATGCACAGATGCACATGGGAACGCCATAGAAATATGCCTGCGCGCGCATGAGCGTCTGTTCGAGCCCGCCCTCGGGCTGTTCGAAGATGCACAGGGCGAGCTCCGCCCCGCAGACGGAAAGCGTCTCTGTGACACGGGGAAAGAAGAGGTCTTCCGCGACGATGACGCCGAGCTTCCCCACCCCCGTCTCGAAGATCTTCACCCCCGCACCGCAACGGTATTCGCCCCCGTCGATGCAAAAAGCCATATCCGAGACGCCGAGGATCTTGCCCTTTTCGGCGACGACCACCGACTTTCTTCGGATGCCGCGTGCATCAGTGAAACAGCCGCACACGACGACGTTCTGCTCCTCGCGGGAGAGAAGGGCGACGTCCTCAAAAAGGCTCGTCTCCCCCTTGAGTTCGCGCTCGTAGCTCACTTCCCCGAGCGCCTGAAAGGAAAAGAGAAGGATATCCGTCTTCCCGCCCGAAAAGTTTTGTGCATACTCATCGAGCGTACCCCTTGTCACAAAACCGATACGCATACATATCATTGTAGCAAGGTGTGAGAAAAAGTGTTACCCTCAGTGTTTCTTCGTGCGGACGATAAGGACGATGGAGATGGCTGCGCAAAGCACGACGGAAAGTCCTATGACGACATAGCCCCACACGGGGAATTCATGATGGATCGTCGTGGGCGCAGAAGGATTCGAAGGCGTATCCGAAGGGTCATCCGTAGGCGTATCCGTGGGGTCATCCGAGGGGTCGCCCGAAGAAGATGTCTCAACGATTTCAAGGGTGAACCCGCATGCGGGGACCGCGTTATAATTGGCGGCATCCGTCAGGATGAAGGAAATTCCGACGCTGTATGTTCCTGCCGCGGAGGGTGCGGCGGGAAGCTGCGCGCCGTTTTTCGTGAAGGAGACTTTGGCCGTGACGGATGCGGGAAGGCCATAGACCTCCACCGTCTTTGCAGCGTCGTCGAATTCGAAGGAATAAGCGGCTTCGAGAGCGGAATAAGCGACTTCTTTTCCCCCTATGACGAATTTCGTAGCACCCATGTCCAAGGTGGCCTTCGCAATTTGGATAGCAAGCGTCACGGAGGCAGTGGTGCCATCTGCCCATTTCCCGCCGACGGGAGAAAGGGTGACAACGTACGTCCCTGCGTTTGTCGCGGCGAATTTGCCCTCTTTGCAGGTCGCACCTGCGGAGAGGGAAGAGACGGTCACCTTATCGAAATCGGCGATCGTGATATATTTTTCTGTTCCGTCGTAGGTCTCTTTAAGCGTAGTTTTCGAAGGCTTTGCGGGATAGACGGGCGCGGGTGCATCCTCCGGCGTGATGGTGATGGCGATCTCGATATTATCAATGGGTTCGAAGTTGCTGTTCGTGAGGGTGAATTTGACGACTGCGCGATAGCTTCCCTCCTCTTTGGGCGCGGCCTCGAGCTTATCGTCCCCGCGATAGTATTCGATCGTATAGCTAACGTAATCGGGAAGGCTCCCCTCCAACGTGACGCCCTTTTCCGTCCCGTCGAAGACAAAGCTCACGCTCCCGCCCGAGAAGGTCTGCCCGCCCACCCGCAAAATGAGCTTGGAGGTATCGACGGTTGCTTTGGAGACTGTATAGACGCCCGCCTCGAAACGAACCTGATAGTCGCCATAGACGCCGTCTTGCGCCGTGAGGATATAGCTCCCCGCGGCAAGATTTTTATCGAGCGTGCGGACTGTTCCGTCCTGCGATTTTAAGACGGGCTCGATCCTGCCGAGCGTTTGGATGCCGTCGCCCTCGTTGAAGCTTCCCTCCTTGAGGGTAAGGGCGAGCACGGTGAGCGTCGGCTGCTGCCCGTATAGATGCCCCGCATTCCCCACGGTGAGCGTGATGGGTGTGTACGTCTTATCCGAGATGACGAGGTTGAATGTGACCGCTTGCACAGGTTCGTAATTGTCGGCGTCCTTCAGGGTGAAGGTCACCTCTACCAAATATGTGCCGACGGCGGAGGGTGCATTTTGAAGCTCCGCCCCCGCTTGCGTGATGCGGATATTTGCAGTGAGAACTGCGGGAAGAGCTTCGATCGTCACCGCATGTTCGTTTCCGTCGAATTGGAAGGAATAGGAAGGCTCGACTGCCGAGAAACGCACCTTTCTATCCCCGATGCAGACCTGCACGGCGCTCATATCCACGGCCGCCTTGGAGACGGTATAGACGCCCGCTTCAAACGTCACTTTATAGTTGCGCGCCTCGCTTCCCTCTACAAGTTCGGCTTGGATCGTATAGTCCCCTGCGGGAAGGGTGCTGTCGAGCTTGTAGGTCTGCCCGCCCCTTGTAAGGGTGAACTCGACCGAGACGTAAAGGGAGGCAAAATCTTCTCCCTTGGCATACCCGTCGCCGCTGCGCACGGAAAGGATCGGCGTTACGGGCGCCTGCCCATAGATGTGCCCCGCCCTCTCCGGAGCGAGGACGAGCGCGCGCTTTTCGATGACGATGGTATAGGTGACGGAGCCCTGCGTTCCGTCTGCCCATGCCGTCTCGGGCGTGACGGTGAGTGTGTACTCACCCGCTTCGACTGCGGAGAACACGCCGCCTTCATAGCTCGAACCTGCCGTGGGCGTTTGGAAATTCAGTTTATTCGCATTTGCGACGGGAAGCTCCACCGCGTTCCCATCATATTTCGCCTTCTTCAAGAGCGCTGCAGCGTCGGGCTTTGCAGGGTCGCCGCGATCCTCGATGATGAGCGTGAAGGGGTAAGTGCGGAGATTCGTCTTCACCGTGACGGTGTACTGCCCTACCTCGACGGGAAGACCCGTTTGGCTTACGCCGTCGCTTCCCACATAGGAGACACTCGAGGATCTCCACCCCGAGGGCTTGTTGTCGTATGCGATGCTCGGCTTTGCTCCCGTATAGGGAATCGTGACCGATTGATTGATGACGAGCTCTCCCCCGACGGAGATGGCAAGTGTATCGTCGGGCCCGACGACATAGCGGGATTCATCGGTGAAATTGAAGGTCGCATTGTAGTTGCCGTAGACGCCGTTCTCGGCGACGATCTCATAGTAGCCGACGGCCAGCGCGCTATCAAGTGGATAGATCCTCCCATTGCGGGAAAGCGTGGGGGTAAAGCCTTTGAGATCTTCAACGCCCTCGTCCGCAAGGAAGGTGTCGTACCCGATCCCCGCATAGCCGAGGAAAAAGCCGGTAAGGGCTTGGGGTTGATTTCCGGCGACATGGAAGCCGTTTCGCACCGAAACATCGACGTGCCTCGGCGTGATCGTGAGCGTGATCCCAACGGGATCGCCGCCTTCTTCCCCCTGCCATGTTCCGGCCTTCGGGCTCGCCGTGAGGGTATACTCGCCCGCATCCCTTGCAGTCAGCTTTCCGTTTGCAAAGGTCGCGCCTTCGGGGACTTCGGAGAAATTCATCTTCGTGTAGTTTTCAATGAAGAGGCTGTGTTCTTCCCCGTCGTATTCAAAAGAGAGATTTTTCCCGACGGGCTTTTCCACGCTCGCATCGGGATCGGGCGAAACCCCCTCCGCCATGGTGAGGTCGAGGTGGATGGCGGGGCGGACGTAGTTTTTGCCCGAGGCGTCGTTTGCATCGGCGGAGGCGGTGAGGCTGAGCGCCAACGCATGGTCGCCGTTACGATAGGCATACGTGTTTTTCGTATCGCCCGAACGCAGCCAGCTGTCGTATTGCTGCGAAGTGCCCATGCGGCACTGTTCCCACGTCGTGTTCCAGATGCCGCCGTCCAGCTTTTCCCCTTCGGTGAAATAAATGACGCGGCCGACAGTCTCATAATTCGTATATTCTCCCCAGCCTGTCTCGGAGAGGGATGGAAGCCACAGCTTATCCTGTTTCCAATCGGTATAGCCCGCTTTGGTGCGATAGTCGAAGCCATCCTCGGTATTGTAGTTGAGCCCCGTTTCGGCGTAGCCCTCGTTCAAAAGATCGTATTCGTTGGGAATATTGCCGAAGTTTTTGCGATATTCGGGAAGGATCTGCGTCGCGCGCTCGCTCGCCTGATAGGAGATCTCCTCGGGCGCATCGAGATAGTCCCCGAAGGTGGCAAGGAAGGTCTTCCAATCCGGTGACTGCGCGGCATTGCCGCTTACAAGCGTCTCTTCTCCCTGCGCGGAAAGATAGGCCGTTCCGTTGAGATAGGCGCGGAGATAGCTCGAGGAATACATGTTCATGGGATAGGGATCGTATTGCGTCTGCGGCGTTTCGTCATACCTGTATTCGTCCAAAGAAAATGCCGACCAGGGCTGCAAGTCCTCCGTCCATGCGAGCCAAAGGGTGAGGATGGTATGCCCCTCTTGATCCTTTGTAAGGTGTACGGGCGTCCACTTCTTCTGCCCGAGTTCGACGACGATATCCTGCGCCGAAAAATCGGATGCGCCCGTTCCCGCCGTGTTGCTTCCCGGCTGCATTGCGAGATCGTCGAGATCGGAAAGCTGCGTCGCCCCCGTCTTCAAGAGGCCGTAGAGACGGGAAAGCTGCGCCCTGTCGAAGCCGCCCTCTCCGTCGTCGAGCGTGGCGTGCGCGGCGGGTTCCTCCGTGAAGGCATGCGCTTCCGTTTTGAAAAACATACAGGAAAGAGATGCGGCCAGCGCAAAAAGCAGGCCGAACATGAGAAAGATGAAGGTCTTTTGTCTGCTCATATCATATCTCCCGAAAAATTTCTTGTTATCAGTTTACACGATTTGTTTGATTTTGTCAACTTTCCGACAAAAAAATTCCCAATCGAATGGCGGACGCTTTTCGGCGTCCGCCATTCGATTGGGATAGCTGTTTTTTATTCCTTGGGAGTTTCCTGCTGTGCCTTCAGAAGGTCGCGGATCTCGGCAAGAAGTTCTTCCGTCGTAGGTGCGGGCGCAGGCGCAGGTGCGGGAGCGGGTTCCTCTTCGGGCGTCCCCCCCTTCTTTGCCTTGAGCGCTTCCGCCTTCCTTCTGATCCTGTTGATGACATAGACGATGAGGAACAGGATGAATGCCGTGAGTAGGAAGGTGATGATCGCGGAGATGACGATGCCGAAGTCGAGCACGACCGCGGGCGATACGACTGCGCCGCTTGCATCCACCGTTGCCTGCCGTAAAACGACCTGAAGGGCACCGAAGCCGTCGGGCCCCACGCCGATCGCCTGCAGAAGCGGGGTGAGGATGCCGTTTACGATCGCCGTCACGATCGCCGTGAACGCGCCGCCGACGATGATGCCGACTGCCATGTCGAGGACGTTCCCGCGGGAGATAAATTCCTTGAACTCCTTGAAAAAGCCCCCTTTCTTTTCTTTTGCCATAAAACTACCTCCGATAGATTTTTATCATTTTTTTGAGCCTTCCCATCGTGAAAGATGAGGGAAGTTTTGCGAGGCGGAAGGTCCAGTTCCCCTCCGCTGTGCCCGGAAGGTTCATTCTTGCCTCGCTGTCGAGGTGCAGGATATCCTGCACGGGAATGATGGCGATGCTCGCCTTGGAAGCGAGCGCAAGGCGGATGAATGCCTCGGGGATGCCCTCCCCTTCCTCGCCGAGGCGGGCAAGGACATTGCATGCTTCAAGCTCGGCCGCAAGGCGGGAACGGAAGAGGATAAATTCCTCCGCGCTCATGCCGTCGATACGGCCCGATACGGTGTCGCTGTCGTGCGTGCTCGTATAGACGACGCAGTTCTCCTTGTAGAGATGGGGCAAAAACTCGTTGTCCTCCCGCCCGTCGAAGGCGAAGAGGAGCACTTTCGTCCCCGGGATCCCCGTCCTTTCGAGAAGTTTTTCCGCCCCCTCGCGCAGGGCCCCGAGATCTTCGGCGATCACCCTTCCCGCAAGATTGATGCCCTCGAAAATGCGCTCGCCCGGTCCCTCGGTAAAGACGCCGCCCTCGGCGCCTTCCGCATCCGCGGGGAGCTCGTAGCAGCGATCGAGGCCGACGAAGTGCCCGATGCGCACGATATCGAACATCTGCATCGCCGCTTGGAGACGGCCCTTCCACCAAACAAAGCCCTGCTCCTCGTGTGCCGGCCAATCGTAGGCGGGATATCCCCACCTCTGGCCGCGCTCCGAGAAATAGTCGGGCGGGCCCCCCGCGACTTTGGCGGGACGGAGATCTTCATCCAATTTGAAGAGCTCGGGATGCGCCCAGACGTCTGCACTGTCGTACGCGCAAAGAAGCGGGAGATCGCCGATGAGCTTGACGCCGAGCGATCTGCAATACTTCTTGAGCGCCGTCCATTGCCTTTGGAATTCATATTGCAAAAACTGCCAGAAGAGATACTCCTCGTGGTACTCGGTGCGCAACTCCTCGAGGGCGTCCGCCTGATGCCGCTTGATACTCTCGGGCCAATCGGCGAAGGTGCCGCCGTAGACGACTTTCGCCGTCATGAAGAGCGCATAGTCCTCCGAGATGCCGCTCTTTATAAAGGCGCGGAAGTTCTTCCCGTCGAAATTGAAGCGGGAAAACGCCGTGCGAAGGAGCGGATAGCGCGTGGAATAGAGATCGGCGTAGTCGATCCCGTCGCTGCGCGCGGCCTTGAGCTCCTCCTTGGTGAGCAGTTTATCCTTGTAAAGCAGGTCGAGGTCGATAAAATAGGGATTGCCCGAAGCCGTCGAGACGGCCTCGTAGGGCGAATCGCCGTAGCCCGTCTGCGCAAGGGGCAGCATCTGCCAATATTTTACCTTGCTCTTTGCAAGAAGTTTGGCGAAACGGCAGGCGTCGCCGCCGATGGACCCGACGCCGTACCTGCCCGGAAGGGTGGATATGTGGCACAGTACGCCTGCGCCGCGCTTGAATTTACTCGTCATTTCAGAAGCTCCCTCATCCTTTGGCACGCCTCCTCGGTATTCTCATGCGTCCCGAACGCGGTGAGGCGGAAAAAGCCCTCGCCGTTCTTGCCGAATCCGCTGCCCGGCGTGCCGACGACGTTTGCATTCTCCAGAAGATAGTCGAAAAATTCCCAGCTGTTCATGCCGCGGGGGCACTTCATCCAGAGATAGGGCGAATTTTTCCCGCCCGTGTACCAGATGCCGAGCGAATCGAGACAGGCTGCGATGCGCCTTGCATTGCCGCGGTAATAGTCGATGTTCGCGGCGATCTCCTTCTCCCCCTCTTCGGTGAAGACGGCCGCCGCCCCCATCTGTGCAATGTACGAGGCGCCGTTGAACTTGGTGGACTGCCTTCTCGCCCAGAGACGGCTTAAAGAGAACCCCTCCCGCTTTAAGGTGTTGGGGACGACGGTATAGCCGCACCGCACCCCCGTAAAGCCGGCGGTCTTGGAATAGGAACAGATCTCGACGGCGCAATCCCGCGCCCCTTCGATCTCGAAGACGGAGCGGGGCAGATCGGGGTCTTGGATGAAATATTCATAGGCGGCGTCGTATAGAATGAGGGCGTCCGAGGCGATCGCATAGTCCACCCATGCCTTGAGCTGTTCCCTGTTATATGCCGCGCCCGTGGGATTGTTGGGCGAACAGATATAGATGATATCCGCCTTTACTTTTTTATCGGGCATGGGCAAAAAGCCGTTTTGCTCGTCTGCATTCGCAAAGAGGATGCGCCGCCCCGCCATCACGTTGGTATCCACATAGACGGGATAGACGGGATCGGGGACGAGGACAGTGTTGTCCGCCGAAAAGAGATCGAGGATATTGCCGAGGTCGGACTTCGCCCCGTCCGAGATGAAGATCTCGTCGGAGGAGAGCGCAACGCCCTTTTTCGCATAACTCGATTTGATAGAGTCGATGAGGGCGTCGTAGCCATAGCAATAGCGGTCGGGGCCGTAGCCCTTGAAGCGTTCCGCATGCGAAAGATCGTCCACCGCGCGGTGCATCGCCTCGATGACGGCGGGAGCGAGCGGGCGGGTCACATCGCCGATGGAGAGCTTGATCACCTTGCTCTCGGGATGTGCCTTCTGGTAGGCGCTCACTTTGGCGCCCACCGTGGAGAAGAGATAGTTTTCTGCGAGATTGGAAAAATTTTGATTGATCTTCATGATTTTTGATGACGGTCCGCCGCCGCGCGCACGAACTCACGGAAGAGCGGGTGGGCGCAGTTGGGGCGGGATTTGAATTCGGGATGGAATTGTACGGCGACAAAGAAGTCGTTTTGAGGGTACTCGAGCGCTTCGACAAGGGCTCCGTCGGGCGAGGTGCCGGCGATCTTCATGCCGTGCTCTTCGAACGCGCTCCTGTAGGCATTGTTGAACTCGAAGCGGTGACGGTGGCGCTCGGAAATGAGCTCGCTTTGGTAGATGCCCTTTATCTTCTCGCCGAGAAGCTTGCAAGGGTAGGCACCGAGGCGCATCGTTCCCCCCATCTTCACGCCGTATTGGTCGGACATGAGGTCGATGACGGAGTGCGTGCCCTCGGGGAAGAATTCCGCGGAGTTTGCGTCCTCCTCGCCGAGCACGTTTCGGGCGAACTCGATGGCGGCGATGTGCATGCCGAGGCACAGCCCGAGGAAGGGAATGTTGTGTTCGCGGGCGTATTTGCAGGCGGCGACCTTCCCCTCGATCCCCCTTCCGCCGAAGCCGCCGGGGATCAAAATGCCGTCGGCGCCGCAGAGCGTCTCTTCGACGTTTGCCTCGTTCAATTTCTCGGTATCCACCCAATCGATATCCACCTCGGCGCCCGTCTCGTACCCGCCGTGGGCGAGCGCTTCGGCAACGGACAGATAGGCGTCGTGCAGCTGCACATATTTTCCGCAGAGGGCGATCCTGACCCGTTTGCTGCGGGCGTGGATACGGGAGAGCATCTCCTCCCACTCACGCGTATCGATGGTGTTCGGATCGAGGTGCAGTATCTCGCACACGGTCGTGGAGAGATCGCTTTTCTCGAGCATCATGGGCGCCTCGTAGAGGACGGGCACGGTGAGGTTCTCGATACAGCAATCGGGGCGTACGTTGCAGAACATCGCGATCTTCTCGCGGATGGATGCGGGCATCGGCTCATCGACGCGGGCGACGATGATATCGGGGAAGATCCCCATGCCCTGCAATTCCTTCACGGAGTGCTGGGTGGGCTTGCTCTTGAATTCGCAGGAGCCCGAAATGTACGGCACGAGGGTCACATGGATGAAACAGCAGTTCTCCCTGCCCACCTCGCGGGCGACCTGGCGGATGGCTTCGAGGAAGGGCTGCGATTCGATATCGCCCGTCGTGCCGCCGATCTCGGTGATGACGATGTCCGCCCCCGTCGTTCTTCCCACCTGATAGATAAAGGACTTGATCTCGTTGGTGATATGGGGAATGACCTGCACGGTCTGGCCGAGATATTCCCCCGCGCGCTCCTTGCGGAGGACGTTCCAATACACCTTACCCGTCGTAAGATTGGAGAATTTGTTGAGATCTTCATCGATGAACCGCTCGTAGTGGCCGAGGTCGAGGTCGGTCTCCGCACCGTCTTCGGTGACGAACACCTCGCCGTGCTGGTAGGGGCTCATCGTCCCCGGGTCGATGTTGATATAGGGGTCGAGCTTCTGCGAGGCGACCTTGTAGCCGCGCATTTTGAGGAGACGCCCGAGCGACGCGGCCGTGATCCCCTTTCCGAGGCCGGAAACAACGCCGCCCGTCACGAAGATATATTTCGTCATATGTACCTCTATATTTCTACCTTGCCGATAAAGGCAAATGCGGCGGGGCCCGTCATGAAGACGCCCTCATCCCCAACGCGGATAAGGAGCTGCCCGCCCTTTAATTTTACGGCGATCTGTGCATTTTTATCGCAATAGCCGTTCAGAACGCCCGCGACAGCCGCTGCGCACGCGCCCGTGCCGCACGCTAAAGTTTCCCCGCTGCCGCGTTCCCACACGCGCATTTTGAGGACGTTCCTTCCGAGTACCTGCACAAATTCCGTATTGACGCGCGCGGGAAAGGCGGGATGATGCTCGAAGAGCGGGCCCAATTTTTCGAGTTCGATTGCATCGGGGTCGCCGCCGAAGACGACGCAGTGCGGATTGCCCATGGAGAGTGAGGTCACGCGGTAAGTTTTCTCTCCCACGATGAGGGGTAAAGAGACGACCCTTTCCCCTTCGAAGAGGGCGGGAATCCTATCGGGAACGAGCTCGGGCATGCCCATATCCACGGTCACCCGATCGACGGCGCCGTTGCGGACACTGAGTTTCAGCGTCTTGATCCCCGAGAGCGTCTCGACGGTGAGCGTCTCTTTTTTGAGATCTTTGACTTCGTAGAGGAATTTCCCGACGCATCGGATGGCGTTGCCGCACATCTTCCCCTCGCTGCCGTCCGCATTGAACATGCGCATCTTCGCATCGGCCACTTCGCTTTTAAGAATGAGCACGATGCCGTCTCCGCCGACGGAGAAATGGCGGTCGGAAAGTTTTTCGGAAATCTTTTCGGGATCGGGAAGATCTTCTTCAAAGCAATCGAAGTAGATATAGTCGTTGCCGATCCCGTGCATTTTATAAAAAGTTCTCTGCATAATTTATTTGAGTTTGA
>CANQCA010000011.1 GCA_947589585.1 uncultured Clostridia bacterium | reverse complement strand
ATATGGCAAAAAAAGTAATGATCATGGATACCATTCTGCGCGACGCGCACCAGTCGCAGGCGGCGACGAGAATGCGCACCGAGCAGATGATCCCCGTTCTTTCTCAACTTGATGAAATCGGCTACTACTCCCTCGAGGGATGGGGCGGGGCGACCTTCGATACCTGCATGCGGTTTTTGAATGAGGACCCGTGGGAACGCCTTCGCACCCTCAAGAAATATCTCAAAAAGACGCCCATCCAAATGCTTCTCCGCGGGCAAAATCTTCTCGGATACCGCAACTATGCGGACGATCTCGTGGATAAACTCGTTGAAAAGTGTTTCGAAAACGGTATCGGCGTCATAAGAGTCTTCGATGCGCTCAACGATCCCCGCAACATCGAGGCGTCGATGAGGGCGATCAAAAAGTACGGCGCACCCGTCGGCGGTGTGTGCGAGGCGGCAATTTCCTATACGACGGGCCCCGCATACAGCCTCGAATATTTCGTGAACCTCGCCAAGACCTACGAGAGCATGGGCGCGGACAATATCTGCATCAAGGATATGGCGAATTTGCTCCTTCCCTTCGATGCCTTTGAACTTGTGACGGCTTTGAAGAAGGCGCTCCGCCCCGAGACGAAGCTGCATCTTCATACCCACAATACGACGGGTACGGGCGACATGGTCAATCTCATGGCGATCCGGGCGGGGGTGGACATCGTGGATACAGCGCTCTCGCCGCTCGCAAACGGGACTTCCCAGCCCGCGACGGAATCGCTCGTCGCAACGCTCAAAGGGACGGAGTATGATACGGGCATCGATCTCGAAAAGCTTATCCCGATCGCCGCACACTTCAAAAAGGTCGCCGCCGAGCTCGAAAAAGAGGGGTCTTTGAACCCGAAAGTAAGGCAGGTGGACGTGAACACGCTCATCTATCAGGTCCCCGGGGGAATGCTCTCCAACCTCATGAACCAGCTCAAAAAGGCGGGGAAGGAGGATAAACTTCCCGAAGTGCTCGCCGAAGTGCCCAATGTGAGAAGGGACTGCGGCTATCCGCCCCTCGTCACGCCTTCCTCGCAAATCGTCGGCACGCAGGCCGTTATGAACGTCGTCATGGGCGAACGCTATAAGATGGTCACCAAGGAGACGCGAGATCTCTTTGCGGGCAAGTACGGGCGCGTGCCCATGCCCATCAATGAAGAGGTCGCCGAGAAGGTGCTGAAAGGGGAAAAGCGCATCACCTACCGCCCCGCGGACGATTTGGAACCCGAGTACGAAAAACTTAAAAAAGAGGTCGTGGAGAAGGGCTTCTACACGCAGGAAGAGGACGTTCTTTCCTATGCGTCCTTCCCCGAAGTCGCCGAAAACTTCTTCAAATGGAGAAAGGCAAGGGACAAGGGCATTGATTCCGACCTTGCAAAGACGGGGGTCTATCCCGTATAAAAGTAATTCCGATGGCGAGGGCTTTTTCACCCTCGCCTCCTTATAAAGGAAAGGCATGCGCAAAGTCATCGTCGGCGGGGGAGCTTCCGGTCTCATGGCGGCATATGCTGCCGCAAACGCGGGGCATGAAGTTCTCCTTCTCGAAAAAAACGAAAAACTCGGCAAGAAGCTCTATATCACGGGAAAGGGGCGTTGCAATCTCACGAACGACTGCCCGCCCGAGGAGTTTTTGCAAAATGTTGTCCGCGGCGGAAAATTCTTGACGGGGACGATCTACCGCTTTGCCCCCACAGATATGATGGAGCTTTTGGAAGGGCAGGGGCTAACGCTCAAAATAGAGCGCGGCGGCAGAGTGTTTCCGATGAGCGACCATGCGAGCGATGTGACGAAAACGCTTGAGAAAGCATGCAGAAGGGCGGGCGTTGACATTCGGTTGAATACCGAAGTATTGAAAATCGACATTTTGAATGGTACTGTGCGTGGCATAGTAACCAAAAATGAGCACATTCCCGCCGATGCAGTCATCGTTGCGACGGGGGGACTATCTTACCCGTCGACGGGTTCGACGGGGGATGGATACCGCTTCGCAACGGAAGCGGGGCATGAAATCGAGCCATGTGTTCCATCGCTCGTCGGGATCGAGGCGGACGGGCTCTCCGAGGCGCAGGGGGTATCCTTAAAGAATATTTGCCTCTCCGCAAAGCGCGGGGTGAGGTTGCTCTTTTCCGAGCAAGGGGAACTGCTCTTCACACACTTCGGGCTGTCGGGACCGCTCGCTTTGACGCTTTCCGCCCTTATAAACCGCCTTCCGATGAAGGAAATTACGCTCTTTCTCGACTTTAAGCCCGCCCTCGATGAGAAAACGTTGGATGCGCGGCTTGTAAAAGATCTTTCCGAGCGGGCGAACGAGCAGATGAAGAGCGTCATGCGCGGGCTTCTGCCGCTCGGCGCGGTGGGGCTCGTGCTAAGACAAGCGGGTATTCCCGCCGAAAAGCGCGCGAACGCACTCACAAAAGAGGAGCGAAGGCGCCTTCTTATCGCTCTCAAAACCTTCCGCATTCAGCCAAAAGCTCTGCGGGGATTTTCCGAGGCGGTCGTCACTTCGGGCGGCGTCTCCCTTTCGGAAGTGGACCCCAGAACGATGGAGAGCAAAAAAATAAAGGGCCTCTATTTTTGCGGGGAAGTGCTCGATGTGGATGCCTACACGGGCGGGTTCAACCTCCATATCGCGTTTTCCACGGGTTTTGCCGCAGGAAGGGCAGATTAAGCAATTTGCGCGGTACTATGCGTGACATAGTTTTTGAACTTTGTATCTTTGCCGCCAATTTTTTTGTCTAACGCTTTGACATTTTCCGTATGATGCGTTATAATATCCGAGACAACGATTTTCGGAGACTTTTATGGTAGTGATTCGCGGAGCAACGACGATCCCGAAGGATTCGCCCGAAGAGATCAAAAAGGCTGTCGAAGAGCTCTTGGAGCAGATCGAGAGCTGCAATCATCTTATAAAAGATGAATTTGTGAGCATGGTCTTTTCGAGCACCTCGGATATCCATTCCTATTATCCCGCCAAAGCGGCGCGCGAAGCGGGATATGTCGCCTGTTCGCTCTTTTCCGCCATGGAACCCGATATCGAGGGGGGGCTGCCCCTTTGCATCCGCGTGATGATCTTCGTCGAGAAGAACATTTCGCCCCGCCATATCTATCTTCGCGGCGCAAAAATCTTAAGGAAGGACCTCACCCGCATCTGTAACATTGCCATCGACGGGCCCGCGGGCAGCGGGAAATCCACTGTCGCAAAACGTCTCGCGGCCGATCTCGGCATCTTACACCTCGATACGGGTGCGATGTACCGCGCCTGTGCGCTCAAGGCGCTTGAAGCGGGCATCGACATGAATGACGAGCGGGCGATCGTGGACCTTATGCGCGACGTCTCCATCGATGTGGAATTCAAGGGCGGCGTGCAGAGAACGCTTCTGGACGGGGAGGACGTCTCGGATAAGATCCGCATGCCCGAAGTCTCCATGGCGGCCTCGGCCGTATCTAAGCACCCGAGCGTGAGGATGCATCTCGCCGAAAAGCAGCGGGCGATCGCAAACAAGATGAGCTGCGTGCTCGACGGGCGGGATATCGGGACCTTCGTGCTTCCCGACGCCGATTTCAAATTTTACCTCACGGCCACGCCCGAAGTGCGTGCGCACCGCCGCTTCGAAGAACTCCGCAGAAAGGGGATCGAAGTGGATTTCGAAAAACTCAAAGAGGAGATCGTCGCCCGCGACGAGCAGGATATGAACAGGGAGATCGCTCCCTTAAAGCTCGCCAAGGACGCGACCCTCGTCGATACATCCGAGATGACGATCGATGAAGTCGTCGCATTCCTGAAGGCAAAAATGCTGCAGGAGGAGATGTGATGTCGCCGGATGGGACGCCCGAAACAGCTCCCCGCCCGCCACGCGAAATAAAGCGGGAGGAGCACAAAGCCAAGGTCAGGCAAAAACGTCTCGACGCGAACAAGAAGCCGCGCACGTTCAAGGTGACGAAGGATGGGCGGCATATCTGCGTCTTTATGAATTTTTTGCACGTCGTCCTCGGGTTTTTGCACATGCTCATCTATCCCTACCGTATCCACGGGAACAAAAAGGTAGGCAAGGGCGCCTGCATCTTCGTGGGGAACCACTTCAGCATGTTCGATATCTTCTATCCCATCCGCACGACTTGGGAAGGTATCCATTATATTTGTAAGAAGTCCATCCTCGAGGCGCCCATCCTATGGAAGTGGGGGCAGCGCATCGGGGCCATCGCCGTCGCACGCGACGGTTCGGACGTGAGGGCGATCATGGAATCCGTCCGTGTGCTCAACGCGGGGGATAAGCTCTGCATGTTCCCCGAGGGGACGCGCAACCGCAGCGGCAAGGATGAATTCCTTCCCTTCCGCGCGGGGGCGGCCATGCTCTCCGTAAAGACGAGAGCGCCCATCGTCCCGTTTATCGTCACACGGCCGCCGAGGCCCTTCCGCATAACGCACGTCGTGTTCGGCGAACCCATTGAATTTTCCGAGTATTACGGCCGCAAGGTCGCACCCGAAGAATATGAACTGCTGGATGAAGCGCTGCGCGATCGCATGTATGAGATCCGCGACCAATTTCGTGCATCCCGCAAAAAGGAATCAAAATGAAGATCATTCTAACGAAAAACAGGGGCTTTTGCAGCGGCGTGAGCCGCGCGGTGGAGACCGCTCTTTCCGTGCCCGCAAAGAACACATTTATCCTCGGAGACCTCATCCATAACGAGGCCGTCCTCAAAAAGATCGCCGCACGCGGGATCAAGACGGTAAAGAGCGTCGACGAAGTCCCGCCCGCTTCCCGTCTTCTCATCCGTTGCCACGGCGTTCCCGCAAAAGATCTGGAGCTGTGCAGGGAGAAGGGGATCGAAGTCATCGACTGCACCTGTCCCTTCGTCGCCAAAACGCAGGCCATCGTGCGCGAGAAGAGTGCGGCGGGCTACACCGTCGTCATCGCGGGCGATCCCGCCCACCCCGAGGTCGAAGGGCTTCTCGGCTGGATGAAGGGAGATGCCGTCGTTTGCTCCACGGGAGAGGAAGATCTCGGCGCTTTGGAGGGAAAAAACGTCGCTTTGGTCGCCCAAACCACCATTTCCGAGAAATTATTTTGCAAAATCAAGGAAAATCTTCAAAAACTTGCCCTTAAAACACTTGAGATTTTTCCCACGATTTGTTATACTACTATCTGTAGGCAACGTGAAGCGGAGCAATTTGCCCGCATGTGCGACGCAGTAGTCGTCGTCGGCGGGGAAAACAGCGGCAACACAAAGCGTCTCGGCGAACTCGTAGCGGCAAAGGGGAAGGAAGTATTTTTCGTCCACGACCCCGCTACGTTCGAATATGAAAAAATCAAATTTTTTGGTAGGGTAGGCATCATTGCGGGAGCGAGTACTCCCGATTGGGTCACCCGGGAGGTTCTTTTCAAGATGGCAGAAAACAAGGCGGAAGTACTTGAGACCGAAACCGCGGTCGCGGAAGAGGTCAAGGCAGAGGAAGCGGCACCTACGGCCGAAGCAACACAAGCTCCTGCGGCAAACGCGGAAGCTGAGCAGGCCGCACCTGCGGAAGAGGCGCAAGCTCCTGCAAAGGCCAACTCCGCAATGGACAAGATCCTTGCCGAGATCGATCGCGAAGAGCGTTACAAGAAGGGCCAGATCATCAAGGTCCGCATCGTCTCCGCGACGGACGAGGGCATCTTCGTCTCCGGCTCGGGAAAGCTCGAGAACAGCATTCCCAAGGCCGAACTCGACTGCGAAGAGTACGACCGCAAGGTATATGAGGAAAAGGCAAAGGCCGGCGAAGAGATCGAAGTTATGGTCACCGCCGTCCGTCCCACGCAGCTTTCGCAGAAGCTCGTCAAAAAGCTCAAGGAAGAGGAAGCGCTTCTCGACGATATCAAGGCGGGCAAGGAATTCTCCGTCGTCTGCACGGACGTCAATAAGGGCGGCCTTACGGGTGAACTCGGGACCTATCTCGTATTCGTTCCCCGCCGTGAGATCCGTATGGGCTACGTCGCAGATCTCGAAAAGTACAAGGGCAAGACGCTTCGCCTGAAGCTCATCGAGATCCGTACCGAGCGCAGAAAGGAGATCATCGCATCCCAGCGCGTTATCCTCGAAGCAGAGCGTGCAGAGCGCGAGGCCGCCAAGGCCGCGAAGGAAGAGAGCTTCTTCTCGAACATCCAGGTCGGCGACGTCGTGGAAGGGAAGGTCGAGCGCGTAACGAGCTTCGGCGCTTTCGTCTCCGTCGACGGGTTCGATTGCCTTGCGCATATCTCCGACCTCAGCTGGACGGGCGTGAAGAACGTGACCGACGTCCTCGAGATCGGCAAGCACTACCAGTTCAAAGTCCTCAAGATCGATCAGGCGAGCAAGAAGGTCTCCATCGGCTATAAGCAGCTTCAGCCTCAGCCTTGGGATCTTGCCGCTGAGAAATATGCCGTGGGCGACGTCGTCCATGGGAAAGTCGTCCGCATCGTTCCCTTCGGGGCGTTCGTCGAGATCGAAAAGGGCATCGACGGGCTCGTCCATGTCTCCCAGATCTCCCACGAGTGGCTGGAAAATCCCACGAGCGTTCTTACGATCGGCGAGGAAGTGGATGCGCAGATTATGGCATTCAGCCCCGCGGAACGCAAGATCACCCTCTCCATCAAGGCGCTTCAGCCCCGTCCCGAATATGAGCGTCCCGAACACGACGAGAACCGCCCTGTGAAAGTCAAGAAGGCTCCGCGCCGCGGTGCGACGGAATCCGACGACGATGAGGAATACAGGGAATGGAAGGAAGGCGGCAACTTCGGCGCCTCCATCTCCGAGCTCCTCGGCTCAGACGAAGATAAGAAATAATTTGATAAAAATACAGGAAGATCCGCTTGACGGCGGGTCTTTTTGTTTATATATAAAAGGAACGAACGAAAAAGAAAGGACAGGTCTACACAATGGCAAGACAAGGTAATATCAAAATTTCCAGCGAAAACATGATGCCCATCATCAAGAAATGGCTGTATTCCGAGAAGGATATCTTTCTCAGAGAGATCGTCGCAAACGCTTCGGATGCGATCACAAAACACAAAAAGCTCGTAAGTCTCGGCGAGGCCGCCCCGCAGGACGCCTATAAGATCGTCGTCTCGGTGGACGAAAAAGCGGGGACGCTCTCCGTGGAAGATAACGGCATCGGCATGACAGAGGAGGAGGTCGAGACGTATATCACGCAGATCGCCTTCTCGGGCGCGGCGGATTTCCTCGAAAAGTATGAAAAAGCGGGGGGAGAGGGCATCATTGGGCACTTCGGCCTCGGCTTCTACTCCGCCTATATGGTCTCGGACGACATCGAGATCTTCACAAAGTCCTATCGGGAAGGGGCAAAGGGCGTCCGCTGGGAATCGGACGGAGAGAGCGTCTATACCATCGAAGCGTGCGAAAAAGAGACGTGCGGCACCAAGGTCGTGATGCACATCGCAGAGGAAGAGAAGGAGTTCTTGAAGGAGAACAGGATCCGCGAGCTTCTCGAAAAATATTGCTCCTTCATGCCCTATGAGATCTATCTCGATCCCAAGGGGGAAGAGGATAAGCCCGTCAATACGCCTTTGCCGCTCTATGCGAAGCAGCCCAAGGAATGCACGGAGGAGGAATATAAGACTTTCTACCGCGAGACCTTCCACGACTACGAGGAGCCGCTCTTTTGGATCCACCTCAACATGGAATATCCCTTCAGGGTAAAGGGCATTTTATACTTCCCCAAGGTCAAAAAGAAGGTGGAGCTCGAGCGCGGCAAGGTCAAGCTCTACTGCAATCAAGTGTATATCGCGGACAATATCAAGGAAGTCATCCCCGAATTCATGATGCTTTTGAACGGCGTCATCGACTGCCCGGATATCCCGCTCAATGTCTCCCGTTCCTTCCTGCAAAACGATCGGCAGGTGCAAAAGATCGCGAAATATATCACGAAGAAGGTCGCGGACGCCCTCTGCGAACTCTATAAAAACGACCGTGATAAATATGTAAATTGCTGGCACGATCTTGCCACGTTCGTCAAGTTCGGCTGTATCAAGGACGACGACTTCTATAAAAAGGTCAAGGACATCATCATCTATAAAAACCTCGACGGGGAATACCGCCCGCTCGAGAGTTTCTTCGGGGAAGAGGTCAAGGAAGAGGACGCAAAAGAGGGGAAGGAGCCCGCGCCCGTCTACTATACTTCGGACGAAAACAAACAGGCGCAGTATATCAAAATGTTCAAAGAAGCGGGGTTGGACGCCATCGCATGCGACAACTTCATCGACCCGCACTTTATCAGCTATATCGAATATAAGATGCCGACGAGGGTAAAATTCCTGCGCATCGATGCGGATATCGCGGGGGCGCTCAAAGAGGAGGGCGAAGACGACACGGCGCTTCGCGGGCTCTTCGAAGAGGCGCTCAAAGATAAAAAGATCGCCGTGAAGACGGAAAAGCTCAAAAACGGAAGTGTGCCCGCCGTCATCAATGCCTCCGAATTTATGCGCAGAATGTCCGAGATGAACAGCTTCTACGGCATGGACGGCATGGAAGCCGAACTCACGCTCGTCGTCAATTCGGGCTGCGAGGCGGTCCGCGCCCTCGAAGAGGCTCCCAAGGAAGAGCAGGCTGCCGCAGCCGAGTATATCTATCTTCTCGCGCTCATGAATTACCGTCCGCTCACCCCCGAGGAGCTCAGCCGCTTCGTGGAGGGATGCACGCGCTATTTGATGACTTCTTTGAAAAAGAACTGAAATTTTTTTCATGCGGGTATTGACAATCCGCGTCAATGCTGTTAGAATGTATAATGTTGCGCGGATATACAAGCGCAAATGATAGGAGGTAGTATTGTGAACGGAACTGTAAAATGGTTCAATGACGGAAAGGGATACGGCTTTATCTCCAACGACGAAGGCGGGGACGATATCTTTGTTCATTTCTCCGCGATCCAAGCGGAGGCGGGCGTCTTTCGTACGTTAAAAGAGGGCCAGAAGGTCACCTTCGAAGCCGAGCCCGATCCCAAAGACAGCGGGAAACTCCGCGCCGTCAATGTCGTAGTTGTTTCTTAAAGTCCAAAGAAGCAGAAAAAAGCGCGCCGCAGATTGCGGTGCGCTTTTACATTTCGGCAAAATATTTTGTCAGTTCTCCGTTTTCATAGCGGAATATTGCGTCAGAATAGCATCGCGGATGCGCTCACGGGTCTCGGAATTGATGGGGTGTGCGATGTCTTTGTACTCACCGTCGGGCGTCTTGCGGCTGGGCATGGCAATAAAGGTTTCTCCTTCGCGTTCGAAGATCTTGATGTCGTGGACGACAAAACAACCGTCGATCGTGATGGAAGCAACTGCACGAAGTATGCCCTCCGTATTTTGCACAAGGCGAATGCGAACGTCACCTATTTCCATATACTTCCTCCTGAAGTTCTCTATATTCAGTATATTATCATACTTTGTAAAGAAATTCAATAGATTTATTGAAATTTCTCAAAATTTACGAAAAAAAACTTGATTTTCTCACTTTTTTTGCCCGAAAAGCATAGGATAGAGTATGTGCTTGCAGAAGCGATCGGGCGCACAAAGCTATTATTTCATCGGGATAGGCGGGGTAAGCATGAGCGCGCTCGCCCGTTTGCTCCATGAAAACGGAGCATGCGTGCGCGGAAGCGACGCCGCCGAAAGCGACCTGACGCGTATGCTCGCACGGTGCCATATCCCCGTCAGCATCGGGGACGGCGAGAAGATCGAAGAGGATACCGTCGTATACAGCGGTGCGATCAAAGAGGGCCATCCGCAGCTCGAAGCGGCAAGAAGGGCGGGGAAACGCCTTGTGGAACGCTCCGAGCTTCTCGGTGCGATCGCGGAGGGATATCCGCATGTGATCTCGGTTGCGGGGTGCCACGGCAAGACGACCGCAAGCTGCATGCTCGCTCACATCTTTCTCGCCGCAAAGGCGCCCTTCACTGCCCATATCGGCGGAGAGGACCTTTCGCTCGGGAACTATTTTTCGTCGGGGAAGCAATACTTTCTCACCGAGGCGTGCGAATACCGCCGCAGCTTTCTGTCCCTTAAAAGCGAGGTCGCGGTAATCCTGAATTGCGATCTCGATCACACGGATTGCTACAAAAACGAAGAGGAAATTTTGGCTGCCTACAAGATCTTTGCCTCGCAGGCCAAGCGGACCATCGTATGCGCGGACGATCTCAGGGCAAGGGCCATTCCCCATGCCGTCACCTTCGGGCAGGGCGATGCGGACATCCGCGCCGCAGACATCAAAAAAAAGGATGAGCGGTACGCCTTTACCGTTTTGGAGCGGGGGGAGGAGACGGTCCGCATCACTCTTTCCGCTATCGGGAGAGTGCACATCTACAACGCCCTCGCGGCATATACGGCGGCTCGGCTCGAAGGAATAAGCCCGCAGACGATCAAGGCGGGGCTGGAGGCGTTTCGGGGCGTGAAAAGAAGGTTCGAGAGCATCGGGACCTTTTGCGGCGTTCCTCTCATATGCGACTATGCCCACCATCCTCGCGAGATCGCTTCCACCATCTCGACGGCGGAAAAGATCGCAAAGGGGAAGGTGCAAATCGTCTTTCAGCCGCACACCTATACGCGGACGCGCGATCTCATGGCGGATTTTGTCGCCGTCCTGAAAACCTGTCCCTCGCCCATCATCTATGCGACCTATCCGGCGCGGGAGAATTTCATCTTCGAGGGAAGTGCGGCCGCGCTTGCCGCCCGTCTCCCGAATGCCCGCTATGCGGATGGTCCCGCTTCGCTTTCCCGCCGGCTTCGTGAAGATCTTCATCCAAGCGATCTCATCCTCGTGCTCGGCGCGGGGGATATCTATCAAATCGTACAGACAATTCTCGACAGGCCTCGCACATAAGTTGTGCGGGGCTTTTTTTTCGGAAACACTTATAAAATTTTCTCAAAACAAAAAGAAAATTCCCATATACTATTGAATCCCGCGCACAATTATAGTATAATATCATTCGGTATATTGCCGTTTATACGGCACTATATCAAAAAATACGACCGCATCGGGCGGAGGAGAAAAAGTATGGCCTGTGAGAAAAAAGACGAGAGATATTCAGATTTCCCGCTTCATCTCTATCACGAAGGAAACAACGACCGCATCTATGAGATGCTCGGCGCACACAAGGAGTGCCGTGACGGCGTGGAGGGGTATATCTTCCGCGTCTGGGCGCCGCATGCAAAGAGCGTCTCCGTCGTCGGGGATTTCAACGGCTGGAACTGCAGCAGCCACTATATGGACCGCATGATCGACGGCGAGACCTTCGAACTGTTTATTCCCGGCCTCGGTAATTACGATATCTATAAATATTGCATTACGACGGCAGACGGCAGACAGATCCTGAAGGCCGACCCCGTCGCCTTCCACACCGAGACCCCGCCCTGGACGGGTTCCAAGCTCTTCGATCTGGACGGATTCGGTTGGACGGACGAGGAATATTTCGAGGCCCTCAAGGAAAAGAACGTCTTCTCTTCGCCCATCAATATCTATGAAGTCAACCTTCTCTCTTGGAGAAAGCACCCCGACGGGGGCTATTATACCTATCGCGAGCTCGCCGACGTCCTCGTAAAGTATGTGAAGGAGATGGGCTATACGCACGTCGAGTTCATGCCCATCACCGAGTATCCCTTCGACGGTTCGTGGGGCTATCAGGTGACGGGATACTTCACCGTGACATCCCGCCTCGGCACCCCGCACGATTTTATGTATCTCGTCGACTGCTTCCACAAAGAGGGGATCGGCGTCATCCTCGACTGGGTGCCCGCACACTTCCCCAAGGATGCGCACGGGCTCTTCGAATTCGACGGGCAGACGCTCTACGAGAGCGGCCAATGGGACAGAATGGAGCATAAGAGCTGGGGTACCCGCCGCTTCGACTATGGGAGGAACGAGGTCGTCTCCTTCCTCATCTCGAGCGCGTGCCTCTTCTTCGATAAATTCCACGTCGACGGCCTCAGAGTAGATGCCGTTGCCTCCATGCTCTATCTCGACTACGATAAGGGTTGGGGGGAATGGGTCCCCAACATCTATGGCGAGAACAAGAACCTCGAGGCGATCTCCTTCTTGCGCCGTCTCAATGAGACGGTATTCAAGCGCTTCCCTTACGCCCTCATGATCGCGGAGGAATCCACGGCATGGGGCGGGGTCACCAAGCCCGCTTCGATGGGCGGCCTCGGCTTCAACTTCAAGTGGAACATGGGCTGGATGAACGACGTTTTATCCTATCTCCACGAGGACCCGCTCTACAGGAGATACCACCACAACAAACTCACCTTCTCGATGATGTACGCCTTCTCCGAGAATTTCGTTCTGCCCATCTCGCACGACGAAGTGGTCTATGGGAAGGGGTCGCTCATCAACAAGATGCCCGGAAGCTACGAGGAAAAGTTCGCGGGCGTGCGCGCCTTCCTCGGCTATCAGACGGCGCACCCCGGCAAGAAGCTCAACTTCATGGGCTACGAGTTCGGGCAGTTCGATGAATGGAACTATAATACGGGGCTGGAATTCTACCTTCGCGACCAGTTCGACAAGCACAAAAAGCTCGCCGTCTGCGTGAAGGAACTCAACGAGTTCTACAAGACGCACCCCGCACTCTATGCCGTCGAAGATAGTTGGGACGGCTTCGAATGGATCTCCCCCGACGATGCCGACAGCGACACGATCGCCTTTATCCGCCGCGACAGAGAGGGGAATGAGATCATCGCCGTGACGAGCTTTTCGGGCGGAGACTATCTGAACTACCGTCTCGGCGTGAATACAGGCGGAAGATATAAGATCGTCTTTAACACCGACGATACAAAGTACGGCGGAGAAGGGAAGGTCACCAAAAAATCACTCGTTGCCAAAAAACAGCCCGCGCACGGCCGTCCCTATTCCATCGAATTCACCGTCCCGAAGTTCTCCACCCTCTATCTGGAGCATGTCCCCGAAAAGAAGGATGGAGAAGAGGACGAGGCTTAAAGAAATATTTTTACGGGAAAAGGTAGCATATGCTGAGAAAGAAGGAATGTGTCGCCATGCTGCTTGCGGGCGGGCAGGGAAGCAGGCTGTATGCTCTTACGAATAATATCGCCAAGCCCGCCGTTGCGTTCGGGGCGAAGTACCGCATCATCGACTTCGCGCTCTCCAACTGCATCAATTCCGGGATCGACACGGTGGGGGTGCTCACGCAGTATCAGCCGCTCGAGCTCAACGAATATATCGGAAACGGCCAGCCGTGGGATCTCGACCGCGCCTTCGGCGGCGTCCATATTTTATCCCCCTATCAGGGGAAGAAGCGCTCCTCCTGGTTCGAGGGGACGGCGAACGCCATTTATCAGAACATCTCTTTCATGAAGCGGTACGACCCCGACTATATCCTCATCCTCTCGGGGGATCATATCTATAAGATGGACTATGCGAAGATGCTCCGCGCCCACAAGGAGACGGGGGCGGACTGCACCATCGCCGCCATCGAGGTGCCCCTGAAGGAGGCCTCCCGCTTTGGTATCTTGAACACGAACCCCGACGGCTCCATCTACGAGTTTGAGGAGAAGCCCAAGGTCCCGAAGAGCAATTTGGCATCCATGGGCGTTTACATCTTCACGGCGGAAAAGCTCTTCAAATACCTCGAAGCGGACGACGAGAACCCCGCTTCCTCCAAGGATTTCGGCAAAGACGTCCTGCCCGCCATGCTCGCTGCGGGGGAGAAGATGTTCTCCTACCGCTTCGAAGGGTATTGGAAGGATGTGGGGACGATCTCCTCGCTTTGGGAATCCAACATGGACCTCCTCGGGAAGGAGCCCGCATTCGACGTGAGCGACCCCGATTGGAAGATCCATTCGCGCAACCCGCTCGCTCCGCCCGAATATGTGGGGAAGAATGCCGTGCTCGAAAATTCCATGGTCGCCCTCGGCTGTGAGATCGAGGGAACGGTGAAAAACTCCCTGCTTGCGGCGGGCGTCACCGTGGAAGAGGGCGCCGTTGTCGAGGACAGCGTCATCATGGCGGGAACGATCATCAAAAAGGGAGCGACCGTTCGCTATGCCATCATCGACGAAGACGTGACCGTCGGCGAAGGCGCGACGGTGGGGGAAGCATCGGATAAAGTCTCTATTGCCGTGCTCGGCAAGGGGATCAGGATCGCCGACGGCGCATGTGTCGCAGGCGGAAAAATTCTCGATAAAGATTATTCGGGGGAATGAGTTATGGCGCTTTCAACAGTCGGCGTTATATTTTCACACATCAATGATCATAATCTGCCCGAGATCGCAAATCGTCGCACGATGGCGTCCGTGCCCTTCGGGGGAAGATACCGTCTCATCGACTTCGCCCTCTCCAATATGGTGAACTCGGGCGTCACGACGGTGGGCATCGTCGTCAAGAATAACTATCAATCGCTCATCGACCATTTGGGAAGCGGCAAGGAGTGGGACCTCGCGAGAAAGGACGGGGGAATTATCCTGCTTCCGCCCTATTCCGACGAGACGGAAGCGCCCTACACCACCCGCCTCGAAGCCCTCATGGGCATCACGGGATTTCTCACCCACAGGTCGGAGGAGTATGTCGTCCTCACCGATTGCGACGGCGTCGCCCACATGGACATTTCCGATATCGTCCGCTTCCATGAGGAAAAGAAGGCAGATATCACGATGGTCTACCATGAGGAAGCGGAGACGGGTTCGAGCTACTATATGACACTTATTCCCGACGAGACGGGAAGGGTCAAAGCCCTCGCAATCAATCCGCGCATTTCGGGGAAGGTCAACCTCTATATCAACGTGATGGTGATGAGCAGAGAATTCCTTATCAACACCATTCAAGACGCTGTGACGCGCGGCTTTTCCAGCTTTGGGAAAGATATTTTGACCAAGAATGTCGATACTCTGCGTATCTTCGGGTACCGCCATGAAGGGTACTATGCGTCGGTAGCATGTCTGAAAGATTACTATGCACGCAACATGGAACTGCTCGATAAGAAGGTGCGCGACGAGCTCTTCGGCGCCCGCGATATCTACACGAAGGTGCGCGACTCCGCTCCCACGCGGTATCTTTCGGGGGCGACCGCTACCAACTCTCTCATCTCGGACGGCTGCGTCATCGAGGGGAGCGTGGAAAACAGTATTCTTTTCCGCGGCGTAAAAGTCGGGAAGGGGAGCGTCGTAAAGGATAGCATCATCATGCAGGATACCGTGATCGGAAATAATGTTTCGCTCGAATGTGTCATCACGGATAAGAATGCCTTCATCCGTGACGGCCGCAGGCTTTCGGGCTGTGAAGAGCAGCCCTACTTCGTCCCCAAGGGGAGAATGTTATAAATTAAACAGGTGGAACGTATGGAAAACGCCAACATATCGGATATCGAGATCGTCAAGGGAAAGAAGGGGCGCTTCGAGCCCGCTCCGCCCGCAGAGGTCACAGTGGAAGCAAAAAAGAAGGTGCTCTTCGTCGCCTCGGAGGCGGCGCCCTTCATCTCAACGGGGGGACTTGCCGAGGTCATCGGCTCTCTTTCCAAAGCGCTTGCAAGAAGCGACACCTTCGACGTGCGCGTTATCTTGCCCCTCTATCTCGATATCAGGAAGGAATACAGGAAGGACTTCCGCTATCTCGGGAATTTGTATGTCCCGCTCGCGTGGCGCAACCAATACTGCGGGATCTTCGAATACAAGGCGGATGGCGTCACCTACTATTTCGCGGATAACGAGTACTATTTCAAGCGTCCCGGGTGCTACGGCTACTACGACGACGGGGAACGGTTCGCCTTTTTCTCGCGTGCCGTTATGGAGATCATGGGCTTTCTCGGCTTCTACCCCGATATTCTGCACTGCCACGATTGGCAGGCCGCCCTTGCCGCGATCTATCTGAAAACGATCTACTGTCTCCGCCCCGAATACCAGCATATCCGCGCAGTCTTCACCATCCATAATATCGAGTATCAAGGGCAGTATTCCCTCGATATCCTCGAAGACCTCTTCGGACTTCCGCAGCGCGTCAAAAATCTCGTGGAATACGATAACTGTATCAACCTCATGAAGGGGGCGATCGAGTGCTCGGAGGCCGTGACGACCGTCTCGCCCTCTTACGCGGAGGAGATCAAGCAGCCCTTCTTTGCACACGGGCTCGATCCCATCGTTCGCCGCAATGCGTTCAAACTCACGGGTATTCTGAACGGGATCGATCCCGATTTCTACGATCCCGCACAGGACAGCTCTCTATTTGCGAACTACACTGCAGGGCATCCGGAAAATAAGGCGGTGTGCAAGGCGGAGCTTCAGAAGATGTTCGGCCTGCCCCAAAAGCCGGATACGCCCGTCGTCGCCATGGTCTCCCGCCTCGTCGCGGGAAAGGGGCTGGATCTCGTGAAGGAGTGCATCGAACAGGCCCTTAAAGAGGATATGCAATTCATCGTCCTCGGCACGGGGGAATCTGCCTACGAGAACTATTTCACCGATCTTGCGAACCGCTATCAGGGGAAAGTCGTCGCCGTCATCTCCTTCAACTCAGATCTTTCACGGAAGATCTATTCGGGCGCAGATCTCTTTCTGATGCCCTCGAGGAGCGAACCCTGCGGGCTTGCGCAGATGATTGCCTCGCGCTACGGTGCCGTCGCACTCGTAAGAGAGACAGGGGGGCTCAAGGATAGCATCGCGCCCTACGGCGCAGGGGGGAACGGTTTCACCTTCCGCGATTACAACGCGGGCGACCTATTCTATGTCATACGCGAGGCGCTCTCCCTCTACAGGACGGATAAAAAGGCGTGGAAAAAACTTGTGAAAAAGGCGATGGAGACCGACTTCACCTGGTCGACCTCCTCCGGATATTACGAAGAACTCTATCTCGGACTTGTCAAATAAGATAATAAAAAGGATAAAGGTATGAATCAACTCACCGATCGGGAAGCTGAAAAGCTCATTGAGGGAAAACTTTCCCGCTATTTCGGCGTAACGCCGCAGGAAGCGACGCGCGAACAGGTCTACAAGGCCGTCGTGATGAGCGTACGCGATATCATGCTCGAAAAGCGGCAACGCTTTCATCTCAAAGTAAAGGGGACGAAGGCAAAGCGCGTCTATTATCTTTGCATGGAATTTTTGATGGGCCGTTCCCTCAAGAGCAGCGTATATAACCTCGGCATCGGGGATGCTCTCACAAAGGCGCTCAAGGAGTACGGGCTCAGCCTCGAAGACCTCTATGAAGAAGAACCCGACGCGGGCCTCGGAAACGGGGGGCTCGGGCGGCTCGCCGCATGCTTTTTGGACGGCCTCGCCACGCAGAACTATCCCGCGATGGGCTTTTCCATCTGCTATCAGTACGGTCTCTTCAAGCAAAAGATCGTCGACGGCTGGCAGATCGAGCTTCCCGATGTCTGGCTCCCCGGGGGCGAAGCGTGGCTCACACAGCGCACGGATAAGCAGTTCGTCGTAAAGTTCGACGGGGTCCTCAAAGAGCGTTGGACGGACCACGGGATGGAGATCGACTATCGCGATGCAAAGGAAGTGGAGGCGCTTGCCTACGATATGATGGTCTCCGGGGCGGGCAGCGAAGCGGTGAGTGTTTTAAGATTGTGGCGTTCACGCGCCATCCACCAATTCGACATGCAGCGTTTCTCTCAAGGCGACTATGCGGCCGCCATGCAAGAGGACGCCGACGCCCAGCTCATCTCCAAAGTTTTATATCCCTCGGATAATCACTACGAGGGGAAATCCCTTCGCTTAAAACAGCAATATTTCCTCGTTTCGGCGTCGCTTCAGTGCATCGTCTCCGACCATAAGCGCCGCTACGGGTCCCTCACGCTGCTTCCAAAGATGGCCGCCATCCATATCAACGATACCCATCCCGCGCTCGCCATCCCCGAGCTCATGCGAATTCTCATCGATGAGAACGGCTTCTCGTGGGAAGAGGCATGGAACATCACCACGTCCACCTGCGCCTACACCAATCACACCGTGCTTGCGGAGGCGCTCGAAACGTGGGCGGAAGATCTCGTCGCACGCAGGCTTCCGCGCATCCACAGCATTTTGAAGGAGATCAACCGCCGCTTCTGCGAACAGCTTTGGAATGCCTACCCGGGCGATTGGGATAAGATCTCCCGCATGGCGATCTTATCGCACAACCTCGTGCACATGGCTAACCTCTGTGTGATGGGCTCGCACCATGTCAACGGCGTCTCCGAGCTTCACAGCAATATCATAAAGGAAAGCATTTTCCGCGATTTCTACGAATACACGCCCGAGAAATTCACCAATGTCACCAACGGCATCGCACATAGACGCTGGCTCAATCAGTCCAATCCCGAGCTGTGCGCCCTTCTCGACGAGACCATCGGCCCCGGCTACGATAAGGATGCGGAAAAGCTCGCCGAATTTGCAAAGTTTGCGGACGATGAGAGCGTCCTTGCCCGCCTCGACGAGATCAAGGCGAAAAAGAAGATGCAATTTGCGGAATTTGCAAAGCGGACGCAGGGGGTGATCATCGATCCTTCGACCGTCTTCGACGTGCAGGCAAAGCGCATGCACGAATACAAGCGGCAGCTTCTCAACGCGCTGCACATCATCGGCGATTACAACGCACTTCTCGAGGACCCCGATCTCGACGTTCTTCCCAAGACCTATATCTTCGGCGCAAAGGCGGCGGCGGGATACGAGATGGCAAAGCAGATCATGAAGCTCATCTGCTTCCTTGCCGAAGATATCAAAAAACATCCTAAGATCAGGGAAAAGCTCTCTGTCGTCTACATGGAGAACTACAATGTCACCATGTCCGAATATCTCATGCCGGCGACGGAGATCTCCGAACAGATCTCGCTCGCGGGGAAAGAGGCAAGCGGCACGAGCAATATGAAGTTCATGATCAGCGGTGCGCTTACGATCGGTACCCTCGACGGCGCAAACGTCGAAATGGCCGAACGGGTAGGGGAGGAGAACATCTTCATCTTCGGCCTCAAGGCGGACGAGGTGAAGGATATCTGGAACCGCCGCTACGATTCGAGCGCCTACTACAATCGCAGCATCGAGATGCGGAATGTCATCGAATCGCTCAACACCGGCTTCAACGGGACTTCGTTTTCCGAGATCGCGAACTATCTTCTCCGCAATTCGCCCGTCGCTGACCCCTACATGTGTCTTGCCGACTTCGAATCTTATGTCGGAACGCAAAAGGCGATGTCTGCGCTCTATCGCACGGGTAAGAAGGCATGGAACAGAAAATCCCTTCTCAATATCGCCGCGGCGGGATATTTCTCCGCCGACCGGAGCGTGAGGGAGTACGCAACAAAGATCTGGGACCTTGCTCCCATCAACAAATAATATTACCTTAGAGACTTACATATGACATTTTACTACGACCCTACCGACCGACGCTGTAAGTCGATCACGGGCGCGATCGCCCGCGGCAGCGAGGTAACATTTCATATCTTTCGTGACGACAGCGTCCGGGAAGCATCCTTCTTCGCCGAAGTATGCTATCTTGTGCTCTATCAGGACGGAAAAAAAGAGAAGATCTTTCCCATGGAAAAGGGGGAGGACGGATTTTCCCTCACGCTCAGGTTCAACACGGTCGGCCTGTATTTCTACTACTTTACATTCCCGGAATACATGTTTTTGGGGTGTGCGAAATTCCGCCGCGCCGCCGTCACCAATCACCCCGTCTCCTGGCAGCTTACCGTCTACGACGAAAAATATCACACGCCCGATTGGTTCAAAGGCGGGCTCATGTATCAGATCTTCCCCGACCGTTTCAGAAAGGTGGGGGAGCTCCCCATCACACCCTACAAAGTTTTACGGGAGGATTGGGGGGGATGCCCTACCTTCCGTCCCAATCAATACGGGAAGATCCTCAACAATGATTTCTTCGGGGGGAATTTGCAGGGCGTCATCGAAAAGCTCGATTACCTCAAAGACCTGCATGTGAGCGTCATTTACTTCAACCCCATCTTCAAGGCGTATTCCAACCACCGCTACGATACGGGCGACTATATGGAGATCGACCCCCTTCTCGGCAAGAAGGAAGATTTCAATGAGCTCGTGGATGAGGCGAAAAAACGGGGAATACGCGTCATTCTGGACGGCGTCTTCAACCATACGGGAGACGATAGCCGCTACTTCAACAAATACGGCCGCTACGACAGTGTGGGTGCCTATCAAAGCCCGGACTCGGAGTATGCGGGCTGGTACCAATTCTACCGCTTTCCCGATTCCTACGATAGTTGGTGGGGAATGGAGACGCTCCCTGCCGTCAACGAGGCGTCCTCTTCCTATCAGAATTTTATCTGCGGCGAGGGCGGCGTTTTGAAGACGTGGCTTGAACGCGGCATCGGCGGGTATCGGTTGGACGTTGCGGATGAGCTCCCCGATTTCTTTCTCCGTCTCATCAGAAATTCCGTCAAGGAACAGGACAAAGACGCCGTCATCATCGGCGAAGTCTGGGAGGACGCTTCCAACAAGATCGCCTACGGAACGCGGCGCGAATATCTGCAGGGAAATGAACTCGACAGCGTGATGAATTATCCCTTAAAGGACGGGATCATCAGCTATATTCTCTCGGGCAATTCCGATCAGCTCCGCGAGACCATCGCGATGCTCATCGACAACTACCCGAAGGAAACGCTCGACAGCCTCATGAACCTTCTCGGCACGCACGATACGCCGCGCATCCTCACCGTTCTCGGCGGGAAATACTTATCCAATAAGGAAGAGATGGCGACGACCTTCCTTTCCGAGGAAGAAAAGATCGCCGCAAAACAAAAACTCAGAATGGCCGCCGTGCTCCAGTTCACCCTTCCCGGGGTCCCGAGCATCTACTACGGCGATGAGGCCGGCATGGAAGGCTACAGCGATCCATTCTGCCGCAGATGCTTCCCGTGGGAGGATATCGACGAAGCGCTCGAAAAATTCTATCAAAAACTCGGCGAGATCAGAATGGAAAAATTCCACGAGATTTTCCGTTGCGGCGACTACCGCGAGATTTATGCCGACAGAGCCTGCCTCGTCTTTGAACGCAGAAATAAGGATGCGGCCGTCTACGTATATTGCAACAATTCGCCCGAGAAATACGCGCTCCGCCTCGAAGGGAAATTCACGGAGCATATCACGGGCGAGACCTACTGCGACCATGTGGAAATAGGTGCATTTTCATATGGGATCTTATGCAAATGCGAATAGTATGTCAGACATAGGACCTATGTGTGACATAGTATTCGAGGTAAACAAAGTTCATTCGGCGGAAGAATTTTCGCCGATTTTTTTCAAATGCACACAGAAACATATATAAAATTTGCAGAAAAAACAACGCGGCGATCTCTGAAAAATAAGCAAAAATAAACGGTAAAACGTGCGATAAGACAATATCAGAAAGTTAGAAAATTTTATAGCAGAAAAACGGACAACCATATAAAATTGCCAAAAATCAAGCAAAATTTGCTTTTTTACCCCCTTTTTTACCCCATACTATTCGTAAAACCGTTATTTTGCGAACAGTTAAGTATGTGTCCCCACCGCGATGAATTTCTCTCCCGTAGGGCCATTTTTCCTTTTTCAGAAAAACTTTCCCCTTCAAACTCTTCGCAAAAATTGACAATCCCTCCCTTTTGTGTTACAATCAGTGTGTTATGACGGATTCCGCGAATTATTATCAGCAGCGCACACTGCAGCTTCTCGACAGGATCGACGCCCTTCTTTCCGACCTCCCCTATTTTTGCGAGGATTTTTTTCGCGGCGTTGAGAACAGGACGAGCCCGCTCACCCGTCTCAACTATGCCTACGATCTGCGTATTTTCTTTGATTTCCTCTGCAAAAAGAAATTTCGCGGCAAGAAAGGCGTCCTCGATCTTACGCTTGAAGACCTCGACGGCGTCACGGATACGGATATCGAGATCTTCCTTTCCTACCTTTCCAACTACACCTTCGACGGGCGGCGCCTCTCATGCGACGAGAGAGCCAAAGCGCGCAAGCTCTCCACCGTTCGTTCGCTCTTTAAGTTCTTCTTCAATAAAGGCCTTTTGGAGGTGAACAATACCGCCAAAGTCCCCTCTCCCAAACTGCATGAGAAGGAGATCATCCGCCTTGAGAAGGATGAAGTTGCCGAACTTTTGGATACCGCCGAAGAAGGCCGCGGCCTTACGCGCCACATGGAGGGCTACCATGCCCGCACTAAGGTGCGCGATACCG
>CANQCA010000010.1 GCA_947589585.1 uncultured Clostridia bacterium | reverse complement strand
CCCGGACGAGCGGCTGGACCATATCTCCAAGCGCATCTTGGAGCGGTACAACCTGCACATGAGCGAAGCGAAGAGCACGAACGACTTCATCAAAAGGTATGCGGACAAGTTCTTTGACGTGCTCGACCTCTCGTACAAGGATATCTATGGCACCGTCCCCTTCACCGATAAGATGAAAAAGGAGCTCATCAAGAGCTTCCGCCAGATCATCGATATGCGGTTTGTTCGGGTGGTGCTGGACGCAAACGACAATCCCGTCTGCCTCGGGCTCGTCTTCCCCTCCATCGGGAAGGCGGTGCAAAAATCGGGCGGCAGGCTCACCCTTCCCACCCTTTTGAAGATTTTAAGGGCGGTGAAAAAACCCAAGGTGGTCGATCTCGCCCTCATCGGCGTTGTGCCCGAATACACCAACAAGGGCGTCGGGTCGGTGCTCGTCAACGAGCTTCTGCACATGATGCGCGATAACGGCGTCGAGTACTGCGAGACCAACCTCAATCTCGAAGAGAATCATGCCATCCTCAACCAGTGGAAGATGTTCCACTCCGTCCAGCACAAGAGAAGACGCGCTTTCGTCAAGAAAATTTAAGTTTGAAGCAAAACAGCCCGCTACCTTGCGGGTTGTTTTTTTGTGCGATTTTATTCACCAAAGATATTGATGCAGTCCACAAACATTTCGGCGATCCGCGAGGCGGGCTCCTTGCATCCCCCATCCAGCCACGCCATGGAGACATTGAAAATCATTCCTGCAAATACATAGGGCTGATAGAGATCATTTTCAGGATAGTCTCTTTGAAATGTCTCGACCATTTTCTTATTGAGAAAATTCAGATAGAGATACTCCAGATGCGCCCGACGAAGGAGATAGAAGCACTCCTTATTCTTTTGAAACTTTTCGAATACGCTATGTGCGACCTTTACATAGTCGGCTTTGCACCTCGGATAGTAATGCTGTTCGAAGATAAACTGCTTTGTATTGTGCATGAAGTAAAATTCTATCACTTCTTCCTTATTTTTGAAGTAGCGGTAGAAGGTGGCCCTGCCCACGCCCGCCTTTTCGGCAATGTCCGTGACGCTGATCTTACTGTATTCATATTCGCTCATGAGTTTGAAGAGCGCTTCCACGATGTAGTGCCGTGTGTATTCCTCGGGCGCATATTCCACGATACAAAAACCTCGCAACTGTCTTATTTCGGCGGACACTTTCGCGCGCTCTGTCTTATTGCCGTTTTGGGCGCTTGATTTTTCGTCCGCTTTCTTATATGATACACTTGTCTCACGGAAAAGTCAACCGAAACGCGCGTCGGCGGACGGGACCGCAAGATAATCAAATTTAAGGAGTTTTTCAGATGCAGGAAAAAGATTTTGTGACCTATGAGTACAAGACGGTATCGGTCAAGGCGAAAGACCGGACGCGGGCAATGGATATGTATGAAGCGTTCGGCTGGGAGATAACGGGAACTTCCGCCTTGGTGACGGGCAGCGTTGCGCTCTCGCTCAAACGTGACAGAAAACAAAAGCACAAACAGGAACTGAGCAGGCTGGAACGGCAAGCGGAAGAGACGGTCGATACCTTGAATCGTCTGCAACTTTCCATGACACGCGGGGCAAGTATTTTTGCTTATATCTTTGGCATTGTCGCGGCGCTCATCTTCGGCGGGGGCATGTGTCTTACGATGCTGAAAGAAGGCAGCATTCCCGCCCTTATAGGAGGGATCGTGCTCGGCATAGTCGGCCTTGCACTGTGCGGCTTGAACTACTTCATCTATTCGAAAATCGTTGCAAAAAAGACAAAGGAAATTCTTCCCGTCATCGATGAAACCGAGGAAAAACTTGCCGACATTCTCGAAAAAGGAAACGACTTATTGAGCGCAGAGATCATCTGAGCGCACTTAATAATCCAAAAAGGAAGTCCGATAATGGGGAACCTGATACGCAAATACAGAGGAGCATCCTATGAGCAAAAGACGATATGGAAAACTATTATCGGCTTATGCTTTTCGGCTGTTCTCGCTTGCGGCAAACTCATTATCGGACTTTTTATGGATTATAATCTCATCAGTATCGCCGTCTATACATTCGGGATATTGCTTGCAAAATCCGAATGTGTATTGGGCGTAAAAACGGACGGGCTGCCCTTCGAAAAACGCAATCTTCTCACCGGCATTTTCCTCTTTTTATCGAGCGTGTTTTATATCGGCTTCATGAGCAGAATGTTCTTCATCGAACGCAAGATAAAGAATAACGGCTTGCTCTATGTTCTGATCCTTGCGTTTATCTCATTTTGCGAACTCGGTTTTGCGATCGCGGGACTTCTTCGCACAAAAAATAAGGGACACTACTACCGCAATATAAAAATCATAAATTTTTGCG
Organism: uncultured Clostridia bacterium; assembly: GCA_947589585.1. GTDB lineage: Bacteria > Bacillota > Clostridia > Christensenellales > Borkfalkiaceae > Gallimonas. Next base: position 20,197 of record CANQCA010000010.1, on the reverse strand, counting down.
TAGCCTTGATCGCAATTCTGACGACGCAGATGTCGATTTTGAATATGCAGTCGGATAAGGACGTTGTGAGCATTTGGAACGCCTACACGGGAATCGGCGTGGGGCTCTTTATCGCCCTATGCGCCGTGTATATTCTTATTGCACCCAAGACGAGTATCATCGACCGTGAACATAATACATTTGTCCTGAAACAAGCGGATAGGAACCATTTGATCGATATGCAAGGCAGGACTGCCCGGATCTTGCTTTGCCGAAGCGTTGTTTACGGCGATTATATCTACGCTACGACCATTGAAGATTTCACTGTAGAAGGTGATATCGTGCGGGGAGATTCGCTTTGGAAGAGGATGCACATTTTATGCAAGATCTTGTGTTGTATCCTCTCCGAGATCCTGATTTTCGTTTGGCTTATCGGACGGGGAATTTTGTTTTTACGCTCAATCGATTTGCCCGACCGATTAAAGCGGCTTATGCAAAAAAACGGTTTTGAAATGATCGGATAGAAAGGATAAATGCGCCCTCATCTCGAATGGCGAAGGCATGAGGAGATCGCTACAAACGCACGACGGCAAGTCATTGCTAACCGATTCGTGCTTACGTCACCCTGAGCGCAGTCGAAGGGTGACGAAATGACGCTTGACACAGGCCCCTCATCCGTCGCAAAGGCGACACCTTCCCCCCGAGGGGGGAAGGCTTTCTCGCTAATCCATCAGGGTGTGGGTGAAAAGAGATTTGCTTTCGTTTGATTTTTGCTGTAAGGATATGATATAATATGAAAAATCAAAAATCACGGAGGGAAAGATGCAAATTTTATATGATATCCTCATTTTTTTTGCGTGGGAATTTTTATGTCGCTTCTCACGACGCTGTTTGTGAACTTTCTGCTTCCCGGAAATACCGTCGTCTATATCGAAAATGACGAGGTGAGGAAAAGATTCTATCATCTTTCCAAGTCAAAGATCTTTTTTCTCGGCGCATTCCTCTACCCTCCCGTTTTCTGGAAGAAGGGCTTGATCCTGAAAAGAACGGTTTGGGCAGCCCTCGCGACCTATCTCTACTATGCTTTGGGACTTGCAGCCGATTTGATTTATTATTTCGTGACAAAGACCTTTTTGATAGATACGTACCCTATCGCGTTTGTTCTCATGCTCGTCGGCGGATTTGCTGCCCTCATCATTGCCACTTCCGTCATGGCGGCTGTGATTTATGCACGAGGAGAAAAGGGAGAAGAGAGTTTATGAAGGAAGCAGAACTTTGGGATGCGTATGATGAAAGTTTCAATCGTTTGGAAGGCGTGAGCTTGCGGCGCGGCGAGAGTATCCCCGCGGGAATATATCATCTCGTTTGCGACGTGATCGTGCGCCATGCGGACGGCAGTTTTCTGCTCATGAAGCGTCATCCCGACAAGCCGCGCGGCGGCATGTGGGAAGCCTCGGCGGGCGGCAGTGCGCTACTCGGGGAGTCGCCCGATGCGTGTGCAAGACGCGAACTTTTGGAAGAGACGGGCATTTTGCCCCATACCATGTCCGAGATCGGGCGTTCAAAATGCGAAAATCGCCTGTATGTGGAGTTTTTGGCGGAATACGATAAAGACAAGGATCGCATCGTCCTTCAAGAGGGCGAGACAGTCGATTTCCGTTGGGTGGACGCCGAGGAACTGCTCGCATACAGAAGACGCGGACTTCTCGCCACGGCGCGCATTCTGCAGTTCATACCTGCGCTTTGTAAAGATTAACAACGCTTCACGGAACGATGGGAACGCCCCACCCCCCTACCCCCCTCCCACGGAGGGGGCATGCGAAAACTCCCCCACGGAGAGGGCATGCAAAAACTTCCCCACGGAGGGGCAACGGACTCCGTATAAGGGGATTCTTCGGCTACGCCTCAGAATGACGCGGGAGACGGGACGGAATGATGCGTTCCATAATCAACCCCCACCACCGCCTACGGCGGAGCCGCCCATTCAAAGGGGGCAGCTCTGCCCCTCATCCGTCGCCAAAGGCGACACCTTCCCCCCGAGAGGCGGAAGGCTTTTTCGCTAATCCATCAGGGTGTGGGTAAGGAGGGATTCGACGAAGGAATGGGAGAAAAAGCTGCGGGGATAGGGTTCGGGAACGGGAAAGTCGCCGACCACCTTCCCCGCCTTCAGAACGATGGCGCGCTCGGATAGAAGCGCCGCCTCGTGGACGTCGTGCGTGACAAAGACGACGGTGCTGCCCGTCTCTGCATGCAGGCGCAAAACAAGCTCGATGAGCGACTTCTTTAAGGAGAGATCGAGACCGGAAAAGGGCTCGTCCATGAGGAGCGTATCATGCGGAAAGAGGAAGGCGCGGGCGATGGCGACGCGCTGTTTCTCTCCTCCCGAGAGCTCGTTGGGGCGGCTCTTTTCGCGGCCTTTGAGGCCAACACGGCATACCATGTCCGCGATCTCCCCCCATTTTTCCTTCGGGAGCACGAACTTCAGATTCTCCTCCAAGGTGAGGTTGGGAAGCAGCTGCGGCTCCTGAAAGAGGCAGGATACTCTCCCCACGTCCTCCACTTTTCCTTCAAAGGGAATGAGCGAGGCGAGGATATTCAAAAGCGTCGTCTTGCCCGCGCCGCTCTCGCCGAGAATGGCGACGATCTTCCCCTTTTCGAACTCTGAACTGATATTTTGGATGGCGAATTTCTCGCCGTATTTTTTTGTCACATTCGTAAGTTTCATGCGCGCCACCTCACGATAAGCTTGGATAGAGCAAAGCACAGCCCTTCGAGAACAAAACCGAGCACGATGCACAGGAGCGTGAGCGCCATGAGGCGGGGCATTTCGACAAACATTTTCGCCTCCTGCATGAGCCCGCCGAGGCTTTGGAAGGTGTTCGCGAGCACTTCGCCCGAGACGGTGATCTTCAGCCCCATCGAGAGGATGGACCCGCTCTGGGCGAGGACGTTCGGGGCGGAAAGCGGCAGATACATGCGGAAAATTGTGCGGGAGAGCGAGACCCTGAACGCCTTGGGAAGCAAGCCGAATTGTTCCTTCACGTCGTCGATACTCGCGAGCGTCGCCGCATAGAAGGCGGGCATAAGGACGAGGAAGGTCACGATGACGGGTGCGATGCGCGGGGTCGTCCAGACGAGAAGGAGCAGGATGATCGCCATCGTCGGGACGGTGCGGAGCACGGAGATGATGGGTGCAAAGAAGGCGCGCACCCCCCTCTTCACGCTTGCGAGGACGGCAAGCCCCGCGCCTAATAGAAATGAAACGGCAAAGGCGATGAGCGTGCGCAGGAAGGTGTTCGAGAAGGCACGCCAAAAGGCGGCTTCTCCAAGGAGCCGCCCCATTTCCCGAAAGGCCTCCACAAAGGAAGGAAGAATATAGTCGTTCCGAATCAGGAGCGCGGCAATGAGCCATACGGCCCATAAGAACAAGATCGCCGCGAGCGAGAACAAAAAATTTTTCAGCGTTTGTTTTTTCATCAGCCCATGTAGAAGAAGGCATCCTCGGGCTTTGCCGTCGATTCAGGTTTGACGGCGATGAGCTTTTCGAGGAAGGCGGTCACTTCCTGCTTGCAGGTCTTGCTCGGCACATAGGAGACGGAGCAATTCGCGATGACCTGCGTATTCAGGTTGTTTGCGTTGAAAGAGGGAGCCAGCCCGTCCGTGCGCACGTCGTCCAGAAGTTGCAATACGGTCGCGGGGGCGACGGTGCTGAGATAGGCCGCGCTGTTTTGCAAATAGGAGATGAACTTTGTAAGATCTTCCCCCCTCTCTTCGATGACGCTCTTTTTGGCAACGGCGACTGCCTGCGGGTACCCGCCTTCGCCGTAGAGCGCTTGCAGATCCCCCGCCGGGATAAAGGGCTTGGGTGCGGAAGCTGTCCCCTTGATCTTGGTCGTCGCGGCGGGTTCGGGGCAGAGATAGTAGTCGCAGCCGCCCGCGGGAGTGACGTTTTCGGGCTTGTCGATGGGCACGAGGTTGACCTTCGTCCCGTCAGCTGCAGCCTGTGCGCTCTCGATCTCTATAAAGTCGAGCTCGTATTGCCTGAGCACCGCCTTCAGGGTGAGCCCGGGGACGTTGGGGAGCTGGACGACGCCGATCTTCTTCCCGGGGAGGGCGGTCTTGATATTTTCCGCCGTCAAAGCAGGGCTATCTCCCGTCGTGAGGAAGAAGAGATTGCCGTGCGTGACGGTGCCGAGCATCTGATAGGTCGTACCCTTGCCGAGCAATTTGGATGCAAGGTTGACGGGCAGGATGCACAGGTCCGCCTCGGGATCCGCACCCGTGACGTACGTCTGAATGGTGTTGGCGTCGACGACTTCGAAATCGAAGGTTTCATCTTCGAGCTTCTCTTCGGATGCGATGGCGGAAAGCAGGGCGAGCGCGGGCGCGCCGTCGGGTGCGACGACTTCGAGATCGTCGTCCTGAATGCCGCACGAGGCAATTCCGAAGATGGCTGCCGCGAACATGGTACCCCCAAAGAGGGTGGAAAGTAATTTTTTCATAGCATTGATTCTCCTTACGATCAGTATTTGCTGAATAGCGTTTTTGCAGTCACGGCCTCGATTTTTCCAAGCTTTCCCGTGAGTGCGTTGATGCGGGAAAGCTCCGCGTCGAGCACGACGCAGATGACGGAGACGGCCTTCTCGCGGTACGGGATCCCCATCCGCCCGACGATGCAATCGCCGTACTCGGAAAGGAGCGAATTGACTTCGTTTGCCGCTTGTTCCCGCCTCTCCACGATGACGGAGAGCACCGCGATACGTTTTTCTTCCATAAAAAAATCCCCCTTCATGCCGCAACGGGGCAAAGGGAGAACGGGCGCGGATGTGCGCCGGAAATATCTCTTTTATCGCCCCTTTGCGGTCAGACCTCTCTTTCCGCTCAGGTCATTTTTTATTCTATCACAGTTTGGCGGAAAATGCAAGCGATTTTAATGCTTTTTCCGCCGCCGCCTCGCATAGATGATGGCCGCGACGCCCGCGATGGCAGCCCCGCCGCCGATGACGGAGAGCAGGATGATGGCAAGGCGCATATTGGGGGAGAGCTCTTCCCCGCCGCCGTTCGAGCTCTGATAGTCGCTCATCGAGGGGGCGAGGGTGAAGGAGAGTTCCCCGATGGGAAGGCCTTCCCGCGAGAGGGCGTACCCCCCGTCGGAGGCCTCGAAGGAGAGGGTGCTATAGCCCAGATAGAAGGGCGTGATGAGCTCGATCTCCAATCCGCCGACAGAGGAGAATCTGCGCGCGGGCGACAAAAGATAGTTATAGCGGTATGTGGGCCCGCTCTCGTTCACCGCGGGAAGAAGGGGGCAGCCGATCTCGGCCGTGACCCGCCCGTTTGCGGGAACAGACAGCAAATACTCATACCATGTCCGAAGATGGGCCGCCGAATACCACTCCATGGGAACGTAGACGGCGCCGAATCCGTTGCCGCGGTCTTCGAGAAGATCGAGGAGAAAATTGTACCAATCCGTCTCGCTCACCTCTTTGCCGAAGGAAGCGCGGAGCAGGTTGGAAAACTCGAGGAAGGTCTGCGTTCTGCTTGAGATACATTCGAACGTCGCGCTCTCGTTTACGATCTTGGCGTCGGGGTCGCTGTATACCTTCGCCGAAAGGACGCTCGCCTCTTCCCCGATGGAAAAGATCTCCATGATGCACTCCTCGCGCGCGGTCTCGAAGGCGATGTTCAAAAGGCCGTTTTCCACTTCCTCTCTGGCGCCGCCCGAGCGGTTATCGAAGTAGATGCGCGTACGTGCGGGATTATAGCTGAGCGTGAGGGTGCAGTGGTCGATCTCGTCCACGCAGCCGTTTTTGAGACGGTAGGAAAGTGCGTGGACGGGCATTTCGGGGGAGAAAAACTCCGATTGCCGCTTCTCATCGCACAGCCTTGCGACCTCTTCTTCCGCCTCGAGCGCATAGCCCGTGCGGAAGGTGTGCCGAAGGACGCCCTCCATCTTTTCGCCGTCCGCCTTGCAGTAGGATAAGTGTGCGGGATCGGTGAGCGTGCAGCCCTTGTAGTCGCACACGAAGGCGGGCGTATACAGCCTTACGGGCTCCTCATTTTGCGTCGGATTATGGAAAATATACTGCGTCTCGGCGTAAGACGGGCATACCATGTCCGAGGTCGGGTCGGGAAATTCCTCGATATGCAGGGAGACCTTCTCCCGCTCGATCGCAACGGGGCTTTCCCCTTTTAAGACTGCGCCGCAGCCGTCTTCTCCCTCATGGTAGCGGCCCGCATGGACGGAAAGCGTCCCCGGAAAGGTGAAAAAGCTCACCGCCGCCATCACGCATGCGGCATAAGTTACCTTCATTGTACGGCCTCCCCGCCCTCTTCGGGCAGTAATTTTTGTTCGTCCTCGGGCGGAAGGGGGAATTCCACCCAGAATTTGCTTCCCCTTCCCACCTCGGAATCTACGCCGAAGGGGCAGCCCTGCGTCTTGAGGATGCCCTTGACGATGGAGAGGCCGAGGCCCGTTCCCTGCACCGGAAGCTTGTGTGTCTCCTGCATGCGGTAGTAGCGGTCCCAGATGTTATCGAGATTCTCCTTCGGGATACCCGCGCCCGTATCTTCCACCTCGAAGCGGGTGCCGATCGCACATTCTTTGAGGCGGATGATGACGCGCTTGTCCGCGCCCGTATAGTTGACGGCATTGCTCAAAAGATTGTAGATGACCTGCCCGATGCGCTCGCGGTCGGCATAGGCATAGCGCTCTTCGTCCACATCCGTCTCCAGACTGTAGCCCTGCGTCTCGGTGAGATAGTCGAAGCGTTCGATGATGCTGTATAAAAGGTCGGAGAGGTTGAAGACAGCGGGTGCATGCGCCCCCACGCCAGCACGGAGTTTGGAAAGGTCGAGCACATCCCCCACGAGGGAAGTGAGGCGGTCTGCCTCTTCGATGATCACCTTGGCGTGGGCCTCGCGCTTTTGCTTATCTTCGCCCGAGATCTCGATGATCATCGAGGCATAGGCTTTTATCATGGTGAGCGGGGTCTTGAAATCGTGAGAGACGTTGGCGATGAGTTCCTTTTGCATGGCGTCTGCCCTGGAGATCTCCACGCGGGCGTGATCGAGCGCCTCGGAGAGCTCTTGCATTTCCATACAATAATAGTCGCGTTTGAAATCGAGATCGTACTCGCCGCGGGCAAGCTCCTTCGCACGCTCGGTGACTTCCGTCACGGGCTTGGTGATGAGCATCGCAAAGAGGCCGCTCGCAACGAAGGCGAGGACGATGGAAAAGAGCCCCGCCGCAAGGGATAGCCAATCGAGGTCGCTTTCGAGCGCCTTGATGCGGGCGATGGACGAGGTGAGATAGAGATAGTATGGCTGGCCGCTGACTGCGGTCACATAGCCGAGCGAGGTCGGGTCGGAGACGAGCACATCCGTCTTCCCCTCGGCGAGCTTTTGGCGGAGCATCTCGACGATCTCGGGGAAGCGTTCTTCCTCATAGCCGTCCGAGGAGAGCACGCTCCCTTCCCGCGTGAGGATGCGGATGCGCACATCGTACTCCTCTTCGATCTCCCTGATATGGCGGAAGAGGGAGCTGTCGGCAGGATACTGGGCGAGCGCTTCCCCCGCCGCCGCACTTGCAAGGTGCATGGACGTGAAGGTGCGGTCGCGGTATTGGATGCCGACGAGCAGGCTCTGGAGCGCCAAAAAGAGCAGTATAATAATGAGGGCAAACAGCGAAAAGGCACCCCACAAGATGATGTTCAGCCCCCTGACTGCCCTCAGTTTACTTCTGAATTTTCTGTATTTCATGCAAAAAGGCAACTCACACTTCGAATTTATAGCCGAGGCCCCTGAGCGTCACGATGAACTTGCGGTACTCCTTGAGGTTGCCGCGCAGCATCTTCACATGCGTATCCACGGTGCGGTCGTCGCCGTAGAAATCGTACCCCCACACCTTGGAGAGGAGCCGTTCGCGGGAGAGAGCGACGCCCATGTTCTGCACGAAGTAGAAGAGCAGCTCATATTCCTTGGGCGTGAGCTCTGCCTTCTCGCCGTCGACATAGACGTTTCTGCCCGCAATATCGATCTTTAAGCCCTCGAACTCATATATGCCCCCTTCCGATTGCTTCGCGATGTTACCGCGGCGGATGACCGCATGCACACGGGCGAGCACTTCCTTGGGGGAAAAGGGCTTGGTGACATAGTCGTCGGCGCCGATCTCGAAGCCGAAGAGTTTATCGTATTCCTCCCCCCTCGCGGAGAGCATGATGACGGGAACTTTGGAAAATTTCCGTATCTCCTTGACGGCGGAAAACCCGTCGAGACGCGGCATCATGATGTCCATGAGGACGACGTCGTATTTTTCTTCGCGGCATTTCTTCACGGCCTCCATGCCGTCCCCCGCCTCGTCCGCCTCGCCGCCTTCGAACTCCACATACTCGCGGAGCACGGCGCGGATCATCTCTTCGTCATCTGCAATGAGTACCTTCATGCGTTTTTCCTCCGATCAGCCGTATTTTAACAGGCTATGATTATCTCCCCTTTACACCTTCGTGAAAAGCATGTGAAATTTTTCACCTTTCTATTGTACCATATTCCCGCGGCGCTTGCAACCCTTAAACAAAAGTTTTTTGAAATATTGAAACAAACGTTTGACAAAGCTTCTTACCTATGATATAATAGGTAAAAGAAAAAAACGGGGCGCCGAGGGGGCGTCCTGAGGGGGAACATGGTCTACTTCTATGACGGAACCAAAGAGGCATTCCTGACGGCGTTTCTCATCGCCTATCCCGATGAGGAGGCGGTGCTTTGCTCGGGCGAAAAACAGCTCGCGCTCGGGCAGAAGACGGTGTTCGTATGTGCCGACAGGGAGCGTGCGCGGCGGGCGGAAATGCGGCTTCGCGAGATCGATAAGGACTGCCTTGCCGAGCTCGATCTGCTCCTTCGCAGCGGGCAGGAAGGGCGGGATGCGGTGGCGTTCGAATATCTCAGGCTCATCGCGGCGCGCGGGCGGCCCATGCGGAAGATGTATGCCGAGGACGCCGTCTCCGCGGCGGAGGAATGTGTCCGCCGTGTGCAGTTCGAAGTGGAGCGGTGCCATGGGTTTTTGCGCTTTCTCGAATGTGCGTGCGGGGCGCTCTATGCCCCCTTCTCCCCCGTGAACGATATCTGCGATCTGCTCGTTCCTTACTTCCGCACGCGGCTGGGGCAGTTCCCCTTCGTCATACACGACATCAAGCGGGCGAAGGCGGCAGTTTTCGACGGGGAACACGTCTTTCTGGCTCCGCTGCAGAGTGCCGAGCTCGCCCTGAGGGCCGATGAGGCGGCCTGGCTCGAGCTTTGGAAGAAGTATTGCAAGAGCGTGCGGCTTCCCCCGCACGAACAGCTCGAACGCATGCGCGGCTATATGCCCGTGCGCTATTGGAGGGTCATGCCCGAAAAGAAGAGCGGCTGAGAAGGCGTTCGGAGAGGGCGAGAAGATCCTTTACATTCCGGATACAGCCCTCCCGCAGGGAGAGAAGGCAGGCCGATACGCTGCCTTCGGGCAGGGTGGAAAGAAGGCGGGTGTAGCGTTCGATCGCAGCGCGCTCGAGGCGCAGATCTGCCTCGAACATGGCGGAAGGCGACTTGGAATATTCCACCCCCGCGGCCGTAAAGTGGGAGACGGGATAGGGCGGCATGGCCGTAAAGACGGGCTGCGCGCCGAGATCTTCGATGAGAGAACCGAGCTGCATGAGCTCTGTGAGCTTTCTCTCGAGAAGGGGGCGAAGGGCGCTCCCCGCCTGCGCATCCTCCCTGCCGAGCGCGATGAGCTGATAGACATATTGCAGGGCGAGCGTGAGTGCGCCGCCGCGGCCCGCATAGGCGGGCGAGATGAGCCTGAGCATCTTTTGGTCCTTGACGGTCTCTTGTGCGGCAGTGCGGTTTTCTTGCATATGCTCTCCCCCCTTTTTACTTTGCCATGCTATGCAAAACACGGGAAAAGGGTGAAAGTTTCGCAAATTTCTTTCTATCAGAAACCCCATGCGGGGCAGAAATAAGGGCAAAGAAATTTGCGAGGGGTTAGTTTTATATATCTCTATGCGTTATCGCCCGCTGTGCTTTGTTGTTCTCAAAGTCATTAAGCGTGCGGTGGCTTAGCAAATGGGGGCGCGCAGCGTTAGTAGAAACCCTGCTCGCGCAAGTGATTGGAAGCGATTTCGGTAAACGCGTCATTCTGAGCCGATAAATAAAAATGAAAACGCGGAAGCGACTCTCCGAAGAATCCGTGGGTACGAAGTCCCCTCGCTGCCCTGAAAGGGTCGCAAAACGCAGTTCTGCGCATCGGCACAGTGTGCCGTGCGCCGCGTTTTGCGATGAGTTCGCGCATATGCTCGCGCGAACGATGACCGCCCCGCCCGCATGTTCTGATCATTGTCCAAGGGCGGCACGAGCCATAGGCGAAGTAACGCGGGGCTCTACCCGCGTGAGACAGTACCCGCTTTAGCGGGGGAAAGGGTTCTAACCCCTCTGTCGCTTGCGCGACATCTCCCCTTGCAGGGGCGACAAGGGCGCCCCCTCATCCGTCGCGGCGTTGCCGCGACACCTTCCCCCTTGGAAAGGGGGAAGGCTTTCGGACTTCGTAATTCGGGATGCTTCGAGGAGGAGCCGCCGTGGACTGCGTAGGGCTTAATCGGCTCAGCATGACGCGTTTGACAAGCGCGGGGCAGGATGACGCGGTTACCCCCACCCGTCACGGCTGCGCCGTGCCACCCTCCCCCTCTGAGAGGGGTAGGGCTTACCCCTTTTTAAGGGGGAAGCTGTCACCGTAGGTGACTGATGGGGGTTGGCTTTCAAGAGCAAAAAAAGGCTTCCCGGTAGGGAAGCCGCGTTTTTATTTCTCGCTCTCGTAGTGGCAGCCGGAGAACTGCGTCGGGGGCATCGTTTCGCCTTCGCCGACGTAGACGGTGCTCACCACTTTGCCGTTCCGATCGATGACCTTGTACGCGCCCGTCTTGGGGCAGATATCGCCTGAATTGAGTTGCATTGTTTCCCTCCTTCTGTATGCAGTATGCGGAGGGATTTCTTCTTTATGCGCCGTCTATAAAATTCCGACGGTATCCAGCATCAGGCTCACGACAGAGAGAAGGAGAAGATAGAGGGCGAACCACTTATAGTTCGCCTTTGCCATGATCTTCAGCATGACTTTGAGGGCAAAGAAGCCCGAAAGGCAGGCGGAAAGCGCACCGAGGATGACCCCTGCGAGCTCCGCCGCCCCGAGTGCGAAGATATCCCCCCCTTCTGCAACCGCGCCCATCGCCGTCACGGCCGCCCCGCCCAGGATGACAGGGATGCTCATAAGGAAGGAAAAGCGCGCAACCTCGTCGGGATCGGCGCCCATGAGTGTACCTGCGGCGATGGTGGAACCGCTTCGCGAGACGCCGGGCAAAATGGCGACGGCCTGCGCGAGGCCCATCACCGTGCTCTCTTTCCACGAGAGCGGCCGTGTGCGCCTTCGGCGGGAGACGACCAGATCGGTGCAGAGGAGCAAAACGGCCGTGGCGCCGAAGCAGAGGGCGAGGTAGAAAATTCCCCTCTCCCCCGCAAAGAGCGCATCCATCTTTTCCCCGAGAAGAAGCCCGCAAAGTCCGGCGGGGACGGTCGCAACGAGCAGCATGAGAAGGCGCTTACGGGGCCTTCGAAAGAGCGCCGCCACATCCCTTCTGAAGACGGCGAGGACGGCAATCAGCGTTCCGAGATGCAAAAAGAGGTTGAGCGCAGTCATTTGCCCGTCTTCGAGGCCGAGGCCGATGAGCCGCTCGAAGAGCACGAGATGCCCCGAAGAAGAAACGGGCAGGAACTCACAGAGTCCCTGCACCGTACCGAGCAATATAAATTTGAAGATGATCGCAAGTTGCCCCATGGACCCCCCGAACGGGTCAGATTCAGAGGCTCAATAGATCTCTGTACACATATTCGAACTTCTCCGAGCAATCCTCGGCATAAGTTGCGAGGACGTCGCTGCGGAGGCTCGAGACCTTAGCGTCGACATTGGCGGATTTGAGCTGTTCGAAGAAGTTCCAGGAGAAGCTGTTTTCGAGCTCGTTTTCGCCGCCCTCTGCCTGGGACTGATCGAAGGTGAAGGCCGACGCCCCTTCTTCCACGTCCATGAAGGAGAAGGTGCAGTAGATGATGTGCCAGCCGTAGTCGGTGGGAACGACGACGTAGCTGCCCGCACCGTTTTGCACGGCGACCTGTGCCGCATGCTCGAATTCCTTCATGTACGAAGTCTGATAGGGTGAGATCATGTAGCCGAGATAGCTATTGAGACCTGCTGTATCCGTATTATACGCGAAGGAGAGTTCGTTCATGACGGAGAAGGCGACATTTTCGGGCTTGCCTTCGACGAAGATGTTGTCGGGGTTATATTTGTTCCCTTCGAAATAGCCGAGCTTGCCCGATTCGTAGATGAAGGCATCGTAGTCGACTTCGCCGTCGGAATTGTAGAAGTTCTCGCGGGTGAAGTAGTCGGCGGGGACGGCCTGCGTCACATCGAAGGTGAGGCCATTGATCTCCTTCTGTGCCGACGCATACTGCATATAGCCCTTCATCTCGTCGAGGAAGCCATCGATCCCGATGTAGTTGGGTTCGAACTTTTCGACGTCGCCGTCCTCATCGCGGATGACCTTGCCGTTGTAGGAGTACATGCCGAGGTAGTTCTTGATCTTCTCGTACTGTGCGGACCTGACGACCGTATCGCCTTCGCCCAAGACATCGTCGCTCTTTTCGAGGCTGTTCTCGAAGAAGAGATAGTTATCGCGGCCTTCGGCGCCCTTGCCGTAATACTCGTCCGCCTTGTAGGAATAGTCGTTGTGGCCCGTGAACCACGTTTCGCGCTGGTCGGTCGCCTTCACCTTCTCGAGAAGGCGGGCACGCGCCGCATACTTGCCGCCCTTCGCATCGCCGAGATCGCCCGTAAAGCTGCCGAGCTCCTCCGTCTGCAAGGTGGAGAAGGGAAGCAGGATGTTGAGCACATAGCCATAGCCACGGTCGTAGGGAGCGAACACATAGGAGGTATCCGAGATGCTGTTGAAGGCATCCTCGAAGGCAGACTTATCCGAAGAGAATTCCGCCTTTTGGTTATCGACGGCCTCTTGGAAGAGCTTGGCCGCCCACGACTGCTCGCCGCTCGTGACTGCGGAAAGCTCCACGGTCGCGTCGTGACGGAACTTCTCTTCGAGCTTATTGATGATCGCGCTCTCGTACTGCGCGATGAGCTGGTTCGCAAAATAATCGGTGTTCTCGAGGTCGGCGGAATTCTCCCCCTTCTTGAGCTGGTCGCCGCTGAAAAGCCCTTCCACAAAGCGGTTGTAGGCCTCTTTACGCGTTGCGACGGTGGAACCCTCGAGCTTCTCGTAGGTGCCGAGATTGGTCTCACGGCCCGTGTAGATGCGGTAATCGGTATCGTAGAAATCTTCGCTCACGGTATCTGCGCCCGTCGGGGTGGTGCGGACGTCGGAATCGGCGGTGTGGTCGTGGGCGTCGCTGAGCTTGATGAGCGTCTGTTCCTGCGAATCGATCGCATCGTTGATGGCGACGCGGAGATCGTATTTCGCCTTATCCCTCTCGGGCGCGGTGAGGAAGTATTCGAGGCCGGCGGCCTCCTTCTTCGCATCGGTATCCACTGCATCGACGGCCGCTTTGAGACCATCCGTCGTATAGGTCTTGCCGTCTGCATCGCCGTTCTTCACGAGATAGGCCTTTGCGTACTGGACGAGCGAGGCGCGCTGGATGAGGGAGTCGAGGAGGTAATCGAAGGCCTGCTCGACGCTCAAGCCGTACGACTGCACGAGGGTGGAACCGCTCGAGAGGAAGCTCATCACGAGTTCGCGCTTGGTGATCTCGGAAGTGCCGACAAGCAGGTCGGCAACATCTTTATACGCTGCGAATTCGCCATCCGCATCCTGGAATGCGGCGCTCGTCCCGATGTTGACTGTCGCGACCGTGCGGGCATAGTCCACCGCAAGGTTGCGCACCGTGAGCGAATCGCACCCCGCGAGGGCGCCGCACGCAAATACTGCCGCTACGGCAATTGCCGCCGTCTTTTTCTTTGAATTCATATCGCTGTAACTCCGAAAATATTCATGCGCGCGCATAGGCGCGCACTATCATGCATCCCCTATTATAACGTATTTGCCGAAAAGGTGCAAATCTTTTTGGGGGCAAATCAGTGAAAAGTTGATGCAAACTTCAAAAATTTCGTCATGAGCACCATCGTTCTGCCCCCATCCCCCATGTTTTTGAAGCGGAGAATGGGCGCCGTCGTCATTTCGAGGCTGAGGTAGGGCCCGTACTTTTCCATCGCCCCGCTCAGAGCCTCGAGCGCGGAGAGGGCGGTAAATTCGAGCGCGCCCCCCTTCTGCCCCACCGAAATTTTCTTGACGCGCATGCGGGAGGCATAGCTTTTGAGCACGGCGATGACGAGAAGGTTGAGCGCGGGCTCGGGGAGCGGGCCGTAGCTCTCTTCCATGGAAGTGCACACCCGCTTGTAGTCGGCGGCGCTCCTGATCTCGGCGATCTGCTTATAGCAGTCCATGCGGCCTGCGTTGGATTCCACATAGCTCTCGGGAATGTAGGCCGTCGCCTTGATGTCGAGATCGACCGTCTCTTCCCGCACCCCCGTGAGTTCCTCGCGGAGAATTTTCGCATACAGCTCGTAGCCCACCTTGTCCATATGCCCGTGCTGCTCCGCGCCGAGAACGTTCCCCGCCCCGCGGATCTCGAGGTCGCGCATGGCGATCTTGAACCCCGAGCCGAGCTCGGTGAACTGCATGATGGCTTTGAGCCGCTCCGCCGCCGTCTCCGTCATGATGCGCTCGGGCTTATAGGTGAAGTAGGCGTGCGCAAGGCGTGCCCCGCGGCCCACCCTTCCCCGAAGCTGGTAGAGCTGGGAGATGCCGAGGCGGTCGGCGTCGATGACGATGAGCGTGTTCGCATTGGGAAGGTCGATGCCGTTTTCGATGATGGTGGTCGTGACGAGGACGTCGTATTCCCCGCGGTAGAAGCCGAAGACGTTGCCCTCCAGCGTCGTCTTATCCATCCTGCCGTGGGCGAGGGTGACCTTCGCCTCGGGGACGAGCTCGCGGATACGGGCGGCAAACGTGAAGATGCTCTCCACGCGGTTATAGAGGAGAAAGACCTGCCCGCCGCGGGCGATCTCGCGGAGGATGGCGTCGCGGATGAGCGCCTCCGATTCCTCGGCGACATAGGTCTGCACGGGCAGACGGGCGTGGGGCGGGGTCTCGATCGTAGAGATATCACGGATACCCGAAAGGGACAGGTGCAGGGTGCGGGGGATGGGCGTCGCCGTCATCGTGAGACAGTCGACGGTGCGCTTGACATTTTTGATCTTTTCCTTGTGTTCGACGCCGAAGCGCTGTTCCTCGTCGAGGATGAGAAGGCCGAGATCGTGGAATTTCACATCCTCGGAAAGAAGGCGGTGGGTGCCGATGAGAAGGTCCACCTCCCCCTTCAAAAGGGCGGCGAGAATGGTCTTTTGTTCGCGCTCGGTGCGGAAGCGGTTGAGGCATGCAACGCGCACGCCGAATTCCTTCATGCGCTCCTCAGCCGTGCGGAAGTGCTGTTCGGAAAGGACGGTGCTCGGGCACATGAGGGCGGCCTGCCTGCCCGCAAGAATACAGCGGTAGGCCGCGCGCAGGGCGACTTCCGTCTTGCCGAAGCCGACGTCGCCGCACAGGAGCCTGTCCATCACCTTCTCCGAACACATATCCTCCTCGATCTCCTCGGCGCTGCGCAGCTGATCGGTCGTCTCCTCATAGGGAAAGGCGGCCGCGAACTCCTCCATTTCCTCCGTATAGCGGGGGAAGGCATAGCCCCTCTTTTCCTGCCGCTCGGCATAGAGGGCCTTGAGATCGAATGCCATCTTTTTGAGACCTGCGCGTACCCGCGCCTTGATGCGTTCGAACTCGCCCCCGCCGATCCTCGAGAGCGCGGGATTGTCCCCGCCCATGTATTTGGAGAGGATATCCATCTGCTCGACGGGGACATAGAGGGTATCCCCGCCGCTGTATTCGAGGGCGATATACTCCTTGGTCCCGTCCGTCGTCTCGATCTTTTTGGTTCCCGTGATGCGGCCGATGCCGTAGTTTTCGTGGACGGCATAGTCCCCCACCTCGGGCGCGACGAAGAGGTCCCCTCTCTTGTGCCTGATCCTGCGCGTTGCGGCGGCCTTGGTGAAGAGATCGCCCGTGCCGATGACGGCGAGCTTGCACTCGTGGAGAAGGAAGCCTTGGGCAAGTTCCTCTTCGAGGACGGCGGTGCCTTCAAAGTCGATGAGCCTTTGGGGAAGGGCGGAGATATAGGAAATTCCCTCATCGGAGAGGGCGTCTTTGAGCTTTTGAGCGCGCTCGGCACTTCCCGCAAAGAGCAAGACGCGGTAGCCCGTCTTCTTCCATGCGCGGATATCCGTGAAGAGGTCGGGAAGAGAATGAAGATAGCGCCGCGCGGGGGCCGCTGTGAAGTTGTAAACCTTTAAGGGATTGAAAAAACCGATGTTGCCGACGAAGGTCCCGAGGGCGAGACAGCGGCGATCGGAAAAGTCTTTGAGGGCTTCCTCGGGAAGGTACTGCTCCTCGCAAAACGGCATGCACTCGCCGCCCTCCGAAAGGGCGAAATAGCGCTCCCTGTGCTCGGAATAAAGCCCCTCCAGCTTATCGCGAATGAGCTTGCACTCGTCGAAGATGAAGAGCGTATCGGAGGGAGCTATCTCGGACATGCCCCCCGCGTTTTGCGTCAAAGGCAGGATATAGTCGGAGAGATAGCCAGCGCTTTCGAGGTCGGCGGCGATCTCGGAAAAGCGCGTGACCTGCGCGGAATTCTTTGCCCCCTTCAGAGCGGCGGAGAGCGCTTCCCTGATAAGGGAAATATCCGCGTCCGTCAGATATACGTCCGTCGCGGCGACGATATCGAGGGCGGAAAGTTTTTGATACCGCTCCCCCGTCACCTCGTCGTACGGCTTGATGGCTTCCACCTCGTCGCCGAAAAAGTCGATGCGCACGGGATGGTCCGCATTGATGGGATAGATATCGAGGATATCCCCGCGGACGGAGAAGGCGCCCTTCCCCTCCACGGTATACTCGCGGGTGTAGCCAAAACGGGCGAGAGAGGAAACGAGGGCACCCATGTCTGCATCGCGCCCCACTTCGAGGTGGAAGACGGGCAGTTTTTTGGGCACGAGCTGGACAAGCGCTTCGATATCCGTGACGAGGACGTCCGCTCCCCTATCCCATTCGTAGAGGGCGGTGAGGCGCCTAAAGAGATTATCTTTGGAGAGTGCTTTGCGGTAGGTGAGCACTTCGTCCTTGGCGGGAAGAAGGGCGACCTTTTTGCCCGAGAGCGCGGCTATGGAAGCCGCCGCCCGCTTTGCCGTGAGCGCATCCGCCGTAACGTAAATAGCCCGCCCACAAAAAAGTGCGCAGGTGAGGTATTTGAGTGGATCGGAGAGCCCGAACGCCGCCGTCGGCACGCGGTTTTGTAAATCTGCGCCGAAGAGCGGGTAATCGCCCCCGAGTTGTTCAAACGAAAAAAATCCGTTCATCCGTTATATTTGGTCATGACGAGGTCGAACTTTTCCCCTGCGGCGATGGCGAGCGCGGCCTCGGCGGCACGGTGGCAGGCATCCGTAAAGAGCGGATAGTCCTCTTTTTTCACCTCGGAAAGAACATAGTTGATGAGGGGAATATCCACTTCCTCATCGCGGATGCCGATGCGGATGCGGGCGAAATCGGAAAGGCCCGTCTCCGCAATCACGGAGCGCATGCCGTTGTGCGTTCCCGCGCTTCCCGAGGGCCGAACGCGGACATGCCCCTTGGGAAGATCGTGATCGTCGTAGATCACGATGAGCTCCTTGGGCCCCGCCTTGTAGCGCGCCATGAGCTGTTTTACCGCCCTTCCCGAGGCGTTCATGTAGGTAAGAGGGCGGGCGATGATGATCTTTTCGCCCTTCAGATTCCCCTCTGCCACGATCGCCTCGCACTCCTTCTTTTTGAATTTGGCATGCAGAAGCTCCGCGCAATCCCCCGCGGCAAGAAATCCGAGATTATGGAAGGTCTTTTCGTACTGTTTCTCGGGATTCCCGAGACCGATGATGAGAAACATAGTGGTTGCTTTTTCGCAAATTTTGTTTTACTTTCTGTGTTACCGTGTCATTCCGAACCCCCCGTAGGGGGTGAGAGAATCCCCTAATACGCAGTCCGACCTTCGCAAAACAAAACTTTGCGAGGGGTTAGATTTTCCCTATCGCCCGCTGTGCTTTGGTTGTTCTCAAAGTCATTAAGGCGACAGGGCTCGCCAAATTGGGGCGCGCAGCGCAGAAGCGTGGTTCTGCTCGCGCGAGTGATTGGGAAGCGGGTTTCGGTAAACGCGTCATTCTGAGGCGAAGAAGTTTATACGACTGTCTGCGGAAGCAATTCTCCGAAGAATCCCCCAAATGAAAATTCGGACTTCGTAATTCGGGATCCTTCGGGGAGGAGCTCACGGTTTTCATCCCTCTTGGTCGGCTCAGGATGACGCGGTTTGCCTCGGACTTCGTAATTCGGGATGCTTCGAGGAGGAGCTCACGGTTTTCATCCCTCTTGGTCGGCTCAGGATGACGCGGTTTGCCTCGGACTTCGTAATTCGGGATCCTTCGGGGATGAGCTCACGGTTTCCATCCCTCTTGGTCGGCTCAGGATGACGCGGTTTGCCTCGGACTTCGTTTAAGGGGATCCTCTCGGCACTGCGTGCCTCGGGATGACAGCGTAGGGAACCCCCGAGCAAAACAAAATTTGTGAATTTAGTCGTAGATTTTACTGATCGGCTTATCGAGGTAGACGTTCTCGATCGCGGCGGCGAAGATGTCGGCGGTAGAGAGGATCTTCATCTTGGGAAGGCGCTTTTCGGGCGGGAGGTAGATGGTGTCGAGCATGACGAGCTCGTCGATGGGCGACTTTTCCAGCCGCTCGATGGCGGGACCGGAAAGCACGGCGTGCGTACAGCAAGCCTTGATCTCTGTCGCCCCCGCAGCGACGAGCGCCTCGGCGCCCTGCACGATGGTGCCGCCCGTATCGATCATGTCGTCGACGAGCAGACACTTCTTCCCCTCGACGCTACCGATGATGTTCATGACTTCCATCACGTTCGCCTTGGGGCGGCGTTTATCGATGATCGCCATCGGGCAGCCGAGGCGTTCCGCCACCTTCCGCGATCTTCCCACAGAGCCGATATCGGGGGAGATGACGACGAAATCTTCGTCCGTCTTGTCCGCATAATAGTTATATAAGGTGGGACCGCCGAGAAGGTTGTCCACGGGAATGTTGAAAAATCCCTGTATCTGGGCGGCGTGCAGGTCCATCGTGAGCACCCGATCCGCCCCCGCCGAGGTGAGAAGGTCGGCGACGAGCTTTGCCGTGATGGGATCGCGCGAGCGGGCCTTCCGATCCTGCCGCGCATAGCCGAAGTAGGGCATGACGGCGGTGATCCTTCCCGCGGAGGCGCGCTTTGCGGCGTCGATCATGATGAGAAGCTCCATGAGATGATCGTTGCCGGGATAGGACGTCGATTGGATGATGAAAAGGTCGCGCCCGCGTACGGTCTCGCCGATGTGGACGCTGATCTCGCCGTCGGAAAATTTCGTGACTTCGCAGTCGCCGAGGCTCGTGTTGAGCTTCTTTGCGATCGCCTCCGCCAAAGGACGGTTGGAATTGCCTGCAAACAACTTGATTTCGTTCCCGTGTGTGATCACGCTGCACTTCCCTCGCGGTATTTACTTCCCTTTTATTTTAGTGGATTTTTGCGCGTTCGTCAAATGTTTGAAGAAGGTTTTCGGAATATATACGAAATCTCACGGGCGGAAGCGGGCCCTTTTGACGGCGGCGCGGTAGCCTTGCATGAGCTTTTCGAAACGCTTTCGATCCTCGGACGGGGTGAAGATGCGCTCGCACTTCCTCGCGGAGGCGATCTCTTCCTCCCCCATTTCCCCCAAGGAGAGGGCGGCAAGATATGCGGCGCCGAGGGCGGTGGACTCGCGCTCCGAGGGACGATCGACGGGAATGCCCAACACATCGGCTTGAAACTGCATCAAAAAGTCGTTCGCCGAAGCGCCGCCGTCGCACTTCACCGACTTCAAGGCAATGCCACTGTCGCACTGCATGCTGTCGGCGAGGTCCCTCGCGGCATAGGCGATGCTCTCGAGGACGGCGCGGACGATGTGCTCCTTCCGCGTCCCGCGGGA
>CANQCA010000009.1 GCA_947589585.1 uncultured Clostridia bacterium | reverse complement strand
CCTGCAACGCGGCGAATAGTGTTTATATGCCATTCCGGGGCTCTTGGGCCGTTCGCCCGCTCTTGCAAGGTAGACCCTGCAATCCCCCGCCACCGAGGCGATCATCTCGCGGGTCACGAGCCCTTCCCGCAAGATCTGCGGGACGATCCCCGTGCAGTCGAGAACGGTGCTCTCGATGCCGCCCGCACATGCGCCGCCGTCGAGGATGAGCGGGATTTTTCCGTTGAAATCGTCGAAGACGTGCTGCGCCGTGACGGGCGAGACGTGCTTGGAAAGATTTGCGCTCGGCGCGGCGACGGGTAAATTTACTTCCTTCAAAAATGCCTGTGCTGCGGGTGAAGACGGGACGCGGATGGCGAGGGTCGAAAGACCGCAGGAGACGTACTTCGAGACCTTCCCCGAAGAGGGATAGACCATCGTCAGGGGCCCGGGAAGAAATGCCTCTCTGAGCGCCTTCGCATAGGGCGGTTCGCCGTCGATGAGCGTGCGGATATCGTAGCCTGTGTGTACATGCACGATGAGCGGATTATCCGAAGGCCTTCCTTTAAGGGTGAAAATGTTCTTTACGGCTTCATCCGAGAAGGCGTTTGCGCCGAGGCCGTAGACGGTTTCGGTATGAAAGGCAACGGCTCCGCCCTCTCTGACGATGCGTGCCGCCTCTCTGAGTGCCTCCCCCTCGGCTCTGCAAATGCGTGTTTCCATAGTTTAGTAAGGGATCCCGTCGTCCGACTGCGGCGGGAATGCCTCCTCCGCCGTGGGAAGCGCTTCCTCCTTGGGCTTTTTGGAGAAGATGGGCTCCTCGTCGGGACGGTCCTGATCGTCCACGTCCACGAACTTTGTCGTCTCGCCGAAAAAGCGCAGATGGATGCGGCCGAGCGGGCCGTTTCTGTGCTTGGCGATGACGAGCTCCGCCGCGCCCTTGACGATATTGCCCTTTGCGAGCTCGTCCGGCGTGGCAGTGACGTCGGGCCTGTTGATGAACATGACGATATCCGCGTCCTGCTCGATGGCGCCCGATTCCCTCAAGTCGGAGAGCTGCGGCTCCTTGGTCTGGATACGCCTCAGCTGGGAGAGGGCGATGACGGGCACGTCGAGCTCCTTCGCCATGATCTTGAGGTCGCGGGTGATGGAAGCGATCTCCTGCTGGCGGTTGAAGTCGGAACTGTTATATTTCCCTTCGCCGCCCATGAGCTGGATATAGTCGATCATCACGAGGTCGAGCCCCCCTTCGCTCGCGGCAAGCCTTCTGCATTTTGAAAGGATCTCGGCGGGCGTGATGCGGGAAGAATCGTCGATATAAATTTTGCTCTTTTGCAGCCTGTCGCCCGCGAGCATGAGGTTCTTCCACTCCTGCTGGACGAGCTTTCCCGAGAGCGCCTTCTCCATGCTCACGCCCGCATGCGCGCACAGAAGCCTCTGCACGATCTGCACGCGCGGCATTTCGAGGGAGAAGACGGCCGCTACCTTTCCCTTGCGGAGGCAGGCGTTCTCGACGAGGTTCATGGCGAGCGACGTCTTGCCCATACCGGGACGGGCGGCGATGACGATGAGGTCGGATCTTTGCAGTCCGTTCGTGATGCGGTCGAGATGCGTGAACCCCGTCTCGATGCCGCGGAAGGCGTTGGGATCCCCTTGGATATCCTCGAACTTTTTGATGACTTCGTGGATGACCGTCCCGTCGGAAAGGCCCAAAAGCATGGTCCCGTCTTCATTTTTGGAAATGTCGTAGATCTGCTTTTCCGCAAAGGCGATGGCTTCGCGCTCTTCGAGCCCCTTCTGGCTGTTCTCGATGATGTCGCGGCTCGCACGGATGAGGGCGCGGTTGACGCTGTCCCTTCTCACGATAGCGAGATACTGCTTATAATTCGCGGCGGAGGGCGTATTCTCCGAAAGATCGGTTATCGCCTGCAATCCGCCCGCACGGGCCAGATTCCCGTCGCGGTCGAGCCTGTCCGTGAGGGTGACGACGTCCACCGTCTTGTGGCCGCCGAGCACGCTCTTCATTGCAGAAAGGATGAGGCGGTGCGATTCCTGATAGAAATCTTCCTCGCGAAGGCTCTCTAAGATCTCCGACTGCACGCTTTCGTCGATGAGAAGGCAGCCGAGGAGGGCGGCCTCCGCGTCGAGATTGTGCGGCATTTGATTGTTGGGCATATTGCGTACTTCCTTGGTTGGATTTTATGCGAGCGAGCTGAACTTTTCGAGCGCATCCCCGAACTCGGCCATTGCGGCCTTGAAGGGCGCCTCGCTTGCAAGGTCTGCCCCCGCGATACGAAGAAGGGAGACGGGATCTTGCGAGCACCCGCCCGAGAGGAACTTCTTGTAGTCGGCCACGGCCGTTTCCCCTTCGCGCAGAATGCGGTTGGCGATGCAGATCGCCGCTGTGATGCCCGTCGCATATTTATACACATAGAACGAGCGGTAGAAATGCGGGATGCGCGCCCACTCGATGGCGATGTTCTCGTCGTGGACGACGGCGTCGCCGTAATATTTCTTGTTGAGCTCCAAATAGAGCGCGGAGAGATTGTCCTTGTTGAGCGGCTCTCCCCCCTCTGCCATCGCATGTGCCTTTTCTTCGAATTCGGCAAACTGCGTCTGGCGGAAGAGCGTCGTGCGGATCATATCCATGAAGTAGTTGAGAAGATACTTCTTGAGTTTTTCGTCCTGCGTCGTCTTGAGAAGATATTTGAGAAGCAATACCTCGTTGACCGTGCTTGCGACTTCGGCCACAAAGATCTTATAGTCGGATTTCGCGAAGGGCTGGTTGGAATTGGAGTAGTAGGAATGCAGGGAGTGCCCCATCTCGTGGGCGATGGTAAATACGTCGTGCGTGGTCTTCTGATAATTCAGTAGTACGAAGGGATGGAAGCCGTAGATGCCGATCGAGTAGGCACCCCCCTTCTTGCCGTCCGTCTCGCATACGTCGATCCAGCCCTCGTCGCGTCCCTTTTTGAGAAGGCCGATATATTCCTCGCCGAGGGGAGAAAGTCCCTTTAAGACGAGCTCGTACGCTTCCTCATAGGAGAGCTTTAAGTCGGCGTCCTCGACGAGCGAAGGATGCACGTCGTACATATACATCGTATCATACCCGAGGATGCGTTTCCTGAGGTGCATATAGCGGTGCATGAGCGGAGTGGCTTCGTCGACGCAGCGGACAAGATTTTCGTATACGCTCTTATCGACGTCCTCTTCGAAGAGGGCGCGGGAAAGGCAGCTCTCGTACCCGCGGACGTTTGCGCGGAAGATATCCGCCTTGACGTTTCCGTAGTAGGAAGTCGCCAACGTCCCGATGATCTTTTGATAGGCGGAATAATATTTCTCGTAGGCCTCTTTGCGCTTTTCCCTGTCCTGACCGTTGACGATAACGCCGTACAGCCCGTGCGAAAGACGGGTCTTCTCCCCCTCGAATTCGATCTCGGGCAGGTCGAGCTCGGCGTTGTCGAGCATCTCAAAGACGTCGTTTGCGACTTCCAAAGGCTCCGAAACCTGCGCCATGATGCGCTCTTCCGCCTCCGAGAGGATATATTTCTTCTCGGCGATGAGACGGCGGAGCATGTAATCGTGGTCTTTGAGACGTTCGTCCTCGGAAAAGGCGCGAAGCGTCGTATCGTCGAGCGAAGTGATCTCGGGGACGGCAAAGGCCGTCTCCTGCCCGAGGCGGGTGAGAAGATTCATCACCTTCGCGATATAGGAACCGTACTTTGTGACGCGCACGTCCTCGTCGTGTTTCAAGAAGGCATAGAGATAGACGCGCATGAATTCGCGCTCGAACGCCTCCTCTGCCTGAAAGTAGGCGAGGATATTCTCCGCCGAATGGAGCGTCCCCTTGAAACGGGCGAAATCCACCTTCTTTTCGAGGGTGGCATAGGCCTTCTCCCATGCTTCGTCGCTCTCGAGAACATCCTCGACATGCCATTTATATTTTGCGGGTACATCCTTTCTTTCCATTTTCTTGAAAACTCCTATATGAACTTATTTTGCGATGAAGAGCACGCCCAAGGTATTCCTTCCGCAGTGCCCCGTGATGACGGAGCCCGCAACGGTCTCCGAGATTTGCTTGAAGGAAAAGCGCTCGGAAACCTTCTCCTTGGCGAAGGCGACGAGCTCGGGATCGGCTGTGCTGTGGGTAATAAAGCAACGGGTATCGTCGTAGGCGGGATATTTTGCCGCCAAGTCGTCGATATAGCCCGAAATACATTTCTGCATACTGCCGCGGTATTTCTTCCCGGGGACGAGTTGTCCGTCGTCCATTTCGATGAGCGGATGGATGCTCAAAAGGTTCGCCCCGTACATCTGCATGCGCGAGCACCTTCCCCCCTTATAGAGGTAGTCGAGACGGTCGGGAATGAAGGAAGTATTCACGAGGGGGCGGAGAGAATTTACGATCCCGACAACTTCCTCCGCGCCTTTCCCCTCTTTTATAAGATCGGATGCCTTCATCACGAGAAGGCCCTGCCCCGAGGAGAGCGCCTTGGTATCCACGACAAAAACCTTCCCGCCGAACTCCTTCGCCGCTTCGGCGGCATAGAAGTAAGAGGAAGAGGATCTCGAGGAGATATTGAAGTGGATGACCGTCTTCCCCGCCTCGACGAAGGGAGCAAAGAAGTCGAGATAGTCCTGTGTGCTCGGCGCCGCCGTCTTGGGAAGCGTGCCCGTCTTTCCGACAAAGTCGAAGATATCCTGCGGGGTAATGTCCACGCCGTCGCGGAAGCTGTTCTCCCCGAGGATGACGGAGAGAGGCATCTGAACGACATTTCTCTCTGCCGCATACTGCCCTAAATCGCAAGTGCTGTCTGCTGTAAGCTGAATATTCATAGATCCTCCTTGAATTATGAAAAAACCCGGATGATATCGAGATAAAATTTGATGAAGGGACTCGAGAAGGCATCCCAACCCGTAGCGGGAGAGAAGTTCCAATCGTATACAACGCCGATGATGCGGTCTCTCTCGAGCGGCCCCACCATGCGGGAATCCTCCGAGACGGTGCGGTTATCGCCGAGGACGAAAATTTCTCCCTCCTTGAGCGTCCATTCCCGTACGATCTCTCCCCCGAAAAACTGCGGGCGTGCGTCCGTCTCCCCGTTCGCATGTACGTCGGGATAGGGCACTTCCTCATCCGTCCCCGCATAGGTGATATACACCTTTCCGTCGCCGATGCGGATCTTGTCCCCCTCGACGGCGATGAGCCGTTTGATAATATAGACGGTATTCCCGCCGGCATGGAAGGCTTTGAGGTCAGTGACGTCGATGACGACAACGTCGCCGCGGTCCGCCTGCCCTCTGTACTTTTCCGCATACAGCTGCGAACCGTCGGGAATGGTATCCTCCATGGAAGAGCCCACGACGCTCACGTTGAGACACAGGGCGGATACGAGCAACAATCCGGCCAAAAATATGACAACCAACGCCAAAAGGAGATACAGAAGGCGCATGAGCGCCCAAGGACGCTTCTCCTTTCGCGGGTCCAGAAGTTCGGGGCGCTCGATGAGCGTTTTATCCTTCATGGCGCCCTCCTTTTACGTTTTTGCGCCCGCAGCGGGACGGGCCGACGGTTTAACATTTCAGATCCAGATAACATTGTTGATGAGCGTTTCGTCCTCGCTGAGAAATACGACGGAAACGACGCCGTCGAACGTACCGAGCGAGATCCCCGTCTCGGATTTGAAATCGGATGGATCGAGCAGGATGCCCTTCCACTTGCCGCCGCCCGCGATGGGTACTTCGCAGCCGAACCCGGCGACCTCTTCTTCATCCTTATAGAAGACGATCTTGAGGCGGGTGTTGACCTGAGACCATGCATCGAAGCGGAAGGAGACCCCTTCGGGCGGACGGAAGCGCGGCTCTCCCACGCGGTAGGAGACGATCCCCGCCCCCACGGCGATGCCCTTGATCCCCCCGAAGCCCGGAAGGTTTTTGGAGGCATCGGGATCCTCGGCAAAGCAATCGGCCACGGCGCGGGTGCGGCGGCGGAAGGTCGTGAACCCGTTCCTGCCGTCCTCTTCGGTATATAAGATCCTGCTCCGTCTCTGGCTGTTGACATATTCCTTGGTCACATGGATCTCTGCGATCTTGGAAGTGACGGAGAAGTTATTTGCGTAGTTGACGAAGGCATAGACGAGCGCATCGTTGCTCCCCGAGTAGAGCGGAAGCGAGACGGTACCCGTGCTGCCGTCGAGATTTTTCAGCGAGCCGAGCACACGCGTCCAATCGCGTGCCTTGAAGGCGCCCACGTTTTCCGTATAGAAGATGCCGAACTCCTTCACCCTGCCCGCGGGGTCGAAGCGTCCGCGGACGACGAGGTTGCCCGCTCTGTCCTCTTCGACGCCGAGTTCGATGGGCTTGGAGATGAAGATCGCCTGCTTTTTGAGGTGCTTGGCGAGGAAGAGATCGATATCCTTGAGGGAATGCGAGCCCAAAAGCCCGTTCCCGTGTGCGGAATACAAAAGCGCCTTTTCGATCGAGGGATCGAATTGCGAAAAGGTATCGTAGACCCGGTCGTAATTGTACGATTTATCGTTGATGGCGGAAAGCAGCAGAACGGGGCAATTCACATGCGGCGCATAGCTCTGCGAATCGATGCCCGCGATAAAGCGGTGGCGTTCCTCGTCGAAGACGGGCTGGTGTTCCGCCCCGAATTTGACGATCCCGCGGTAGGCGAGCCAACCCGCCGCACAAACGGAGATCATGCAGTCGAGCGCGGCATAAGGCGCGATCTTGAAGAGCACTTCGCCCCCCGTTCTCAGCCCGATCGCCCCGACGGCTGTCACTTCTTCCTTCGCGCGAAGGTATTTCACCGCATAACGGGCGACGGCGGCCCATTCGTACCATGCCGTCTCCCGCGCCGTGTCGTCGCAATAGTCGAGGTGTCTGCCCGCGCGCACGAAATTGGCGTAATCGATGCGCTTGGGATAGACGGTATAGAGGCTCTCGGGCCGCTCCCCGCAATAGTCCACGGCGAGGACGGCGTAGCCCGCTGCGACAAAGCGCATGATGAAGGTCTCGTCGAAGGGAAGCCCCGCCTCGAACAAGACCATGACGGCGGGAAATTTTTTGAGCCCTGCGGGCGTGACATAGCGCGCATAGATCTTCACGCGGCCCATTTCGGTATCGCGGCCGTAGAAAGTCACGTCGCGGCAAACGGCGCGGCCCTCCCTTCGTTCGGATAAGATCTGATCTTGCAGGGGAAGGCTGTCGTCGAAATCCTTCCACAGTGTTACGGGCGTAAGAATGATATTTGCCAAATCGTTACCTCATTCCACGATTATTTGCGAGCCGCTCCTCTCCGTAGCCTTGCGCACGGTGAGTTTGCGGTCGATCCTGTGCTTGAGTTCCTCGACATGTGAGATGATGCCGATGGAGAAATGTTCGCCGCGCAGCTTTTCGAGACTGTCCATGACGGTATCGACGAGGTGGGAATCGAGTGTGCCGAACCCTTCGTCGAGGAAGAAGAACTCGATGGGACGAAGCGATTTCGCACAGATCTCGGCGGAGAGAGCGAGCGCGAGCGAGAGTGAGACGAGGAAAGTCTCCCCGCCCGAGAGCGTATAGACCGCCCGCATCTTGCCGCCGTTGAAGTTGTCCCCGACGAAAAATCCCCCTTCGTAGCTGAGGAAATACCGCCCGTCGGTGAGCGAGAGAAGGCGGCTTCCCGCATTCTTCGCGACCGTCTGCAGGTACTCCTCTGCGACGAACTCCATAAATTTATTGCCTTCGAGCATGTTTTTGAGCATGCTGCAAAGTTCACATTTTTTCTTGCAGGCGGCATATTCCTTCTCGAGGATGTGTTTGGCCGCGAGCATCTCTTTGCCCTTCTTCAATTCGTTCTCCACAAGGGCTGCCCTTTGCAGAAGGGCGGAGAGGGCCTCTTCCCGCTCTTCGCGGAGACGGGTGGCCTCCGCGGCGGCTTCCTCCCCCGCACGCGAAAGATCGAGGCGGGAAAGCTCGGCCATTCGGGCGGAGACGGCGGCATATTCGTCGCGGTAGCGCTGCGCCCTCTCTGCCGCTTTGGCGGGATCGCCGTACTTTGCGAGAAGCTCTCTCGCCTCATCGGCATTTGCAAACCCGCCCGCACGGAGGGCATCCGCATAACGTTTCCTGCCTTCCTCAAGCGCTTCCTCGCACCCCTTCGCCCGCTCGCGGGCAACGGCGAGCGCAGCGCTCGCAGCCGAAAAGTTCTCGGCGGCCTTGGCCTTTTTCTCGGAATTTTCCCGCTTTTCCCGCTTGGCGGCGGCAAGCGCACGTTCGGCGGCGGGCAGATCGGGGGCGCCTTCGAGACGGGCGTCGGCCTTTGCGATCTCCCCTTTGAGCTTTTCGTACTCGGAATTGAGGTGCGAGAGCCGATCGTAGTGGACGGTCATGTCCCCCTTTCTTCTCTCAAGGGCGGAGAGCGTGGTATGCGCTTCCTCCGTCTCCCGTCTGTTGCGTTCGAATCCGTCGCGCAGGGCCTGCCAATCGGCGTCGCCCCCCGCGGCTTTTTCCCTGTATTTTTCGATCAGCGGGGAAGCATCCGCCGCGATCGGAGGATATTTTCGGGCGAGCGACTGCACTTCGTCCGCAAACGTCGCGTATTCTTCGCGGAAGAGGGCGTCCTTTCCGTGAAGGCGGAGATAGGTGATGGGGTCGTCTGCGCCGAGCGATGCGATGCGTGCAAGAAGTTCTTCCCGCTCTTTTTCGTAATCAAATCCCGCGATGGCTGCGGAGCGCCTCCGGACTTCCTCGACGATCTCCTTCAAACGGTTTTCCGCCTGCGTTTTCGCGCTGCGCACTTCCTCGGAAGCAGCAGCCGCGCTCCTCTGCTCGGTGAGCCGTTCGATCTCCTTCTCCGCGGCCTCTTCGTCGTAGCCCGCGGCGGCCTCTTTGGCCTTCTCCGCCTCCGCGAACTGTGCCTCGGCCCGTTTGAGCCCATCCGCGGCGCCGTCGCGCTTTGTGCGAAGGGCGAGCCCGTCGCGTTCGGCTTCGATCACCCTTGCGGCGCGCTCGAGACGGGCGAGCTCTCCTGCGAGCTCCTCCATCTCCCCCTTCTTTTCTTCGAGAGCGGAAAGTTTTTTCTCCGTCTCCATGGCCTCGCGCTTTTTCTCGGTGAGGGCACGAAGGGCGTTCTCCTCTTCTCTTGCCGCAAGAAGCGCTTCCCGCGCCCCCTTTTCTTCCGCGGCAAGACGGGCAAGCTCCTCCCCGAGCGCATCGTTCTTTTCGCGGGAGACGCCTTCGTACGGCTCGAGGCGAACGGCGGCGGAAGAAAGCGCGGCGTTTGCCTCCTGATAGTTCCTGTTCGCCTTTTTCGTGAGCAGTTCGCCGTAGGCTTCGAGGTCGAAGAGGCGGGAGATGAGCTTGAGCCGCTCCGCACGCTGAGCCTTGACGAATTGGGCGAATTCCCCCTGTGGCAGGGCGATACACTTCTCGAAATCGCGCTGTTCGAGCCCGATGATGCGGGCAAGCAGGGCATTCGAGCTGCGGCACCCGTCCGCCATCGTGAGAAGCTCCTGCCCGAGGCGTTCGAACACGCGCACGCTCTGTGCGGCGTTTTTGCGTTTGATCTCCCGCTCGACGCGGAAGGTCCGCCTTCTCCCCTCGAACACGATCTCGAATTCGTAGATGACGTAGGCGGAATCCTGCCTGTAGTTGATGATATCCGCGATCCTGCCCGAGCGGGAGCGGGCGACGTCGCCGTAGAGCGCGAAGCCGATGCAATCGAGGATGGTGCTCTTTCCCGAGCCCGTATCCCCGAAGACGCCGAAGATACCATACTCGAGAAGGTCGCGAAAATCTATTTTCGCCGGTTCCGAGAAGGAATTGATGCCGCAGAATTCAAGATAGACGGGTCTCATGCTTCCTCCTCCAAGAGGCGGAGAAATTCCTCTTTGAGCGCATCGTCGGGGCGTTCGCCGCCGTACATCGCCGCATAATACTGTATGAAGAGCTCTTCCGCGCTGAGTGCGGCACGCGAGGCGACGGGCATGCTCTCCTCACCCGCAACTTCTGTCCTGAGCGAGACGAGCCCCTCGTTGGCGCCCCGTATTGCCTCGGTCTCGGCCGCCGAGAGCGGAGCTTTCAGGTGAAGGGTAAGTTCGATATATACGTTTTCGTAGCGGCGGAGAAGCTCTTCCGCGTTCCCCGCGCCGTTGGCTTCGAGGCGGATGAGCTGCTTCCCGCCCGTGAGCGCGATCTCCTTGGCGGGCAAAAAGTCATTCCCCTTCGTCTCGAGAAGAAGGACGCATTTTTGCGTGTTGGCTTCGTCGAAGGCGTATTGCAGGATGGAACCGCTGTAGCGGACCCTCTCGCCCATCTTCTGCGCCCTGTGGATGTGCCCGAGGGCGGTGTAGCCGAAATCGGGAAGCACATCCAAGGGGACGGCGCGTGCGCCGCCGAGCGAGATATCGCGCTCGCTCGAGGATACCGAGGAACCTGCGACGAAGAGATGGGTGAGAAGGATATGGGGCATGGAACCGTCGTATCTTTCGTCCCCCGAGGCGATCCAGCGTCTCGCCTTCTCCGCATAGCTCTCCTCGGTCCTGAGCTCCTTGAGGCGCGCTTCGTTGGGATAGGGAAGGGCGTTGATATAGACGCGCTCCCCCTTCGCATTCCCGATGATGATGTAGTTTTCCCCCGCTTCCACGGCGCGGACAGGCCTTTCTCCCCCCAAGGGAACGCCATTGTGCCCGCCGAAGATATAGATCCCCTCTTCTCCCGCGAGACGGGAGGCGGCGGCAAGACGGACGCCGTCGTCGTGGTTCCCCGGGATGACGACGACCGCACGGTCCTTCGCGAGGCGCAAAAGGGCGGTGTAAAAGAGCTCCTCGGCCTCTGCGGGGGGCAGATAGGTATCGAAAACGTCGCCCGCGATCAGGATGAGTTCGACCCCGTTCTCATCGCAGATGCGAGCGATCTCTTCGAGGACGGCGGCCTGTTCGCTCAGGCGTTCGCGCTCCATGAGACGTTTTCCGAGATGCCAATCGGAAGTATGTAAGATCTTCATGCGCCAAGCTCTTGGGAAAAATTTTCTCGGCCTGAAGAAAACGCATTGCAATTTTCCACGGGCCATGCTATACTATTATACAACGCCGCAACGCAAAAAGCAAGCGTTGTTATCCATTTGGAAGAGGAAAAACCAAAGGTTTTTCGGAGGAATTTTATGTCGTTTTGCGCCTTCTCCAAGGACTACCGCGAACGGTCGTTCACGAGCGTCGAGAACGAGTTCATCACAAAATACCTGCCCGAGGCGAGCGGAGATGCCGTCCGCGCCTATCTCTATGGGCTGTATCTGTGCGGCTGTGCGGGAGAATTCGACGGGGAGAGCGCCGCCAAAATGCTGCGCCTTCCCGTAAAAAAGCTCGTGGACATCTTCGGATTCTGGGAAGAATGCGGCCTTGTGCAGGTTCTTTCGAGGGACCCGCTCTATATCGAATATCTGCCCGTTTCGGCGGCCGTCGGAAAGCCCAAGCCCATCCGTGCGGAGAAGTATCTCGAGTTCAACAGGGAGCTCTACAAGCTCCTGCAAAAGGCGGGCAAGGACCTTCGCCCCTACGAGCACCAGCGCATCCTCGAATTTTTGGAAAACAACCCCATGGAGCCCGAGGCCTTCCTCCTCGTCGTGGAATACTGCTCCAAAAAGGACGGGGCGAAGCTCTCTTCCTCGCACATTCTGAATAAAGCGCAAAAGCTCGTCCGCGCCTATAAATTTACATATGAACAGGTGGAGGCAGAGCTCGCCGATTTCAACGTGCACGAGAAAGAGCTCTCCCGCATATTTACCCTCCTCGGCATATACAGAAAGCCGCAGGATGGCGACTACGACTATCTCGCAAAGTGGGATGCGGCGGGCGTCGAGCCCGCTACGGTGATCGCCGCGGCGGAAACGCTCAAAAAAGGTTCCCTCGCCACCCTCGACCGCCTCATATCCGAGCTCATCGAAAAGGACGTCTTCACCGAGGCGGATGCCCGGGAATATCTCGAGCGGCGGGAAATGCTCACGGGCGTCGTGTTCAAGGTGGCAAGAAAATTGGGCGTCAAGGTACAGGACCCCCGCCCCTATGTGGAAGAATATGCGGAAAAATGGCTGGAACGCGGATACGAAGAGGAGAGCCTTCTCCTTGTGGCGGGGCTGTGTCTTCGCCTTTCCTACGGCTTCGCGGAGATGGACCGCCTGCTCGAGGAGATGTATCTGGGCGGCATCGTGGACGAGGCGGGCGTAAAGGAATACTGTCTTGCACGCGACCGCCAGCTCCGTCTCATCGGCTCCATCCAGTCTGTGTGCGGCGTCGTGAAGAAGACGCAGGCCGCCCTCGATATGGTGGCCGTGTGGCGGGGATGGGATCTTTCCGACGAAATGATCTTAGAGGCCGCAAAGCGCAGTGCAAATGCGGGCTCCCCCCTTGCCTATATGAACAAGCTCCTCTCGGAGTGGAAGCGCCTCAGGATCACAGACCCCGCCTCTATCCCCGATCGGGAAGCCTCCGTCCCCGCCAGGACGCCATCCCCCATAAAGAGCGAGGCGGCGATCGCTGCGGATGAGCGGAGCGAGCGCGAACGCTTCTATGCCGCAAGGAGACAGCAGGCCATGCGCCATGTCGAACGTGCGCAAAAGATCGCCTCGGAGGACGAAGAATACAGGGCGGCGGAAGCGGAGATAAAGCGCGGGGAGATCGAGCTTGCCAAGGCGGAGATCTTCTCTCCCGAAAACCTTCCCCTGCTCGAAGAGCACATGCGCGAGGCAAAAATGAAGCGCGCCAATGCCCTCACGCGTCTCAATCTGAGCGAGCGGGATTTTGTTCCCAAATATGTGTGTACGAAGTGTTCGGATACGGGATATCTCCCCGACGGCAGGGCGTGCGATTGTTATCAAAAATCTTGAAAGAATTCGTGTTGAAGTCGAAAAACGCGTATTATGTCACGCATAGTACTTTGTAAACATCAAAAAACGGCGATTTTCGCCGTTTTTTTCGTCTATTCATACTCTCCGTAGTCCCGCCGATCGTGCGGAGACGGCGGATAGAGCGGAGGCTTTTGCGGTGGCGGAGGCGGTGGGGCTTCCTCCCATCTTCCCCTCTTTTTATCGGGCTTGGGGGCGGAGCGGACTTCGACGAAGATGACGTCGATGCCGATCTTCTTGACGCAGCCGAGTTCGATGAAAAGATCGCTCCTTCCGAAGTGGAACCCCTTTGCACCCGGCACGACAATGCCCTGCACCTTTCCCTCGGGCCACGTGAATACGATGTCGGTAATTTTTCCGAGACGCTTCCCGTCGATGAGGTTGACCGTCTCCTTCTTTTTCAGTTCGAGATAGCTCGTTTCCACATTCTATGATATGCGGAACATGCGCAAAATCTTCGCATTTTTACAAAACTTATGAAATTTCGCGCTTCAGGCTGCCGAGCGCATTCTTCTCGAGGCGGGAGACCTGTGCCTGCGAGATCCCCACCTCCGCCGAGATCTCCGTCTGCGTCTTTCCCTCGAAGTATCTCAGACGCAAGATCTTTTGCTCCCGGTCCGTGAGCCGAGCGATTGCCTCTCTCAGGGCGACGTGTTCCGTCCAGATCTCGTCGCTCTGGCTCTCGTCGCACAGCTGATCCATGAGCTGCAGGGTATCTCCCGACTTATTGTACACGGGCTCATACAGGGAGACAGGGTCGGAGATGGCGTCGAGGCAATAGACGACCTCCCGCTCTTTGACGTCGAGCTCCTTTGCGATCTTCTCGATGGTGGCCTCTTCGCTGCGCTCCTCGATCTTTTCCCGTGCCTTCAGGATGCGGTAGGCCGTGTCACGGATGGAACGCGAGACGCGAAGGCTGTTCCCGTCGCGCAGAAACCGCTTCATCTCCCCCACGATCATGGGGACGGCATAGGTGGAGAACTTCACGTTGAAGGAAAGATCGAAGTTCTCGATTGCCTTGATGAGCCCCACGCAGCCCGCCTGAAAGACGTCGTCCGCGCCCACATTTTTTGCCCAGAACCTCTTGACAAGCGAGAGAACGAGACGCATATTCCCCACGATGAACTTCTCGCGCGCGGCCTTATCCCCCGCCTTGAGCTTTTTCATGAGCTCCTCGTTCTCCTTTTGGGTGAGTTTGGGAAGTCCCGCAGTATCCACCCCGCAAATAATTACCCTGCTCTGCATGATCACCTCCTATGTATGACTTCTTGGGAAGTATCTGCATTTTGCGGGATATTATGCGCTCACACGAGTTTGGAGATCTCCTTTTTGAGCCGTGAGATGATCTTCTTTTCGAGGCGGGATATGTAGCTTTGCGAGATGCCCAAGGCGTCGGCGACATCCTTTTGCGTCATCTCTTCTCTTCCTCCGAGCCCGAAGCGCATGTACATGATGGTGCGCTCCCTCTCGGGCAGCTTTTCGAGGGCGTCGCGGAGAAGCTCCTTCTCCACGCCCTGCTCCACGCCGCCGTACACCGTCTCACTATCCGTGCCGAGCACATCGGAAAGGAGAAGCTCGTTCCCTTCGAAATCGCTGTTGATGGGCTCATCGAAGGAGACTTCGCTCTTGAGCCGCGCCGTTCTCCTGAGATACATCAAAATCTCGTTCTCGATGCAGCGGGAAGCATAGGTGGCGAGCTTGATATTTTTATCCGAGCGGAAGGACCCGATCGCCTTGATGAGGCCGATCGTGCCGATGGAGATCAGATCGTCCCCGTCCACGCCCGTGTTTTCGAATTTGCGGGAGATATAGACGACGAGGCGCAGGTTGTGTTCGATGAGCTTCGCCTTGACCTTCTCGGGCTCCTCTCCCGTCTCGAGTTTTTGCAGCATCTCTGCCTCTTCCTCCTGGGAAAGAGGGAGCGGAAGGGCTTCGTTCCCGCAGAGGTAGTGGACGACGTTTTCGCTCCCCTTTTGTGAGAGAAGATAGCTGAGAAGTTTGGAAAAGATCTTCAAATTACGCCTCCATAAGCGCTGAACTTAAGACGAGCTGATAGTCCCCTTCCACCCGTCCGACGGTGAGATATACGTCCTCTTTGAGCCGTGCTCTGCGGCCGAGGCCGAGCTGCATCTTTTCGCAGGAGAACACGGGACGGTCGCGCTCTCCGTTGACAGAGCGGACGACCATTCTTCCCGATTCCTTTAAGTTTTTCCCGAACAGGGCGAAGATCGCCGCCGCGGAGACGACGCAGACGGGCTTGCCGCGGAATTCGAGGCAGTTCCCGCTATCGATGAGCCCCCGCCAGTGCACCACCCGATCTCCCGCCGTGAGCGTGCAATCCACGAGATTTCGCATGATCTTTCGCCGTCGGTAGAGATGTTTCGCAAAAAAGACGACGGCGATCGCAAAGAAGAGGGCACTGCCGAGCACGAGGCCGACGGGAGCCTGCCCGATAAGATATCCGCCCGCCTCATCGTATGAGACCGAGAAAAAGGAATAGATGGCGGTGAGCAGCCCGCCGAGGGCAAAGGTGAGCAGAAAGAATACGACGGCCGCGACCGCATAGGGCTTGAACGTCTTTGCCCGCACTGCGACGACGGGAAGGAGCAGGCCGCCCAAAAGTTTCAGGATATATTGCGCCCAGACGGGAAGTCCGATGAGCGGGAATACGATCGCCTCCGCCGCCCCGATGAGGGAGGCGAGAAGAAGACGCAGCGGCCGGACCTTCTCCCTTGCACAGACGACGGAAAGCAGGATGAGCGCTCCGTCGAGGATGAAGTTTTCGAGAAAAGCATACTCAATATAGACCGTCATCCCTTGCTCCGTAAGGGGCATTATAAGCGTTTTCGGGGCAAGAAAAAAGGCATTTTTTGTAGAAAAATGCCGAAATTTGCGAAAATGTAGTTTTATGATACGCCCACAGCCGGCTATGCTCCATCCTCCTCAAAGAAGCGAGCCGATCTCCTCACATTTTGCACAGCCGAGTTCATAGCCCTTCCTGTAGGCAAATTCGAGTTGTTTGAACTTATATTGGTCCATGCCGCCGAGATCGGGCTCAAGCCACAGATCGATATACTGCCTTGCCTCGCGTTCGCGCCGCGTGAGGCTGGAGTCCATGACGTCGATATAGCGCAGGAAGGTGTTGACGAGCTTGCCCGTCGCCTTCTTCTCCATGACGGTGCCGAGGACGTCGACTGCGACGACGACATCCGCCCCCATTTTCTTTACCGCCTCCGCCGGCACGCGTTCCAGGATCCCGCCGTCCGAGAGCATCGTATGCTCCCCGATCTTCGCGGGGGTGAATACGCCCGGGATGGACCCCGAGGCGAGCATCGCATCCACGACGTTCCCCTCCGATAAAATCACGCTCTCCCCCTTCAAAAGGTCGGTCGCCACACAGGTGAAGGGAATGAGAAGATCGCCGAACGACCTCTCCCCGATATATGAGACGATGAGTTTGCGCGCTTTGCGCATCTTCATAAGGCCGTTTTTCTTGACGGGAATGGGGTTCAAAGAGGCGATGTCGTGAAGTTTCAAGTCCTTGACGGCTCTGTGCATCTCCTCGGGCGACATGCCCGCACAGTACATGCCGCCGACGACGGCGCCCATCGAGCTTCCCGCAACGAAATCGGGGCGGATGCCGTTTTCTTCCATCGCCTGCAAAAACCCGATGTGCGCGACCCCGCGGGAACCTCCCGCCCCGAGTGCGAATCCTAAGGCCTTGTGCTTCATATTCTCCCTCCTTCAAGCATAACGTTGAATTATGAATGTGCTGAAAAGGGTGCGCGGCGCCCTTCTTTCCGCCGCAATCTCGGCCGCGCTCATCCTTCTTCTCGTCTTCCCCGCCCGCTACACGGAGAGTGTACGGGAAGGGATCTCGCTCTGGGCGGTGAGCGTCCTGCCTGCGACCCTCCCCTTTCTCATCCTGACGGCGCTCTTTACGAAGCTTCCCCTCTATAAAAAGATCGCAAAACGCCTCTCTCCCTTCGCGCAGACGCTCTTCGGCGTCTCGGGCGACGGCGGATGCGCCGCCCTGCTCTCGGCGATCTCGGGCTATCCCGTGGGAGCAAAGACGGTGCAGATGCTTGCCGAACGCGGGAGGATCGGCCGCGATGAGGTGCTCCGCGTCGCCGCGCTTGCAACGACTTCGGGTCCCGCCTTCCTCATCGGAGCCGTCGGATGCGGGATGCTGAAAAGCCCCCTCCTCGGACAGATCCTGTATATCTCCCACCTTGCGGGGGTGTATCTTGTCTGCCTCGCGATGCGTCCGCATAAAAAAAGAGGGAGCGCGCCTGCGGCCTTTGCGGCGGAAAGGCCCGACCTTGGCGAAGCCATCTCCTCTTCCGTGCTCTCCGTCCTGTGCGTGGGGGCGGCGATCGCGCTCTTTAACGCTTTCGGGGAGATGGTCGCGGACTTCGGCGCACTTCTTTCCCTTCCCCCCGCTGTCGTTGCCCTTTTGCGGGGGCTCATGGAGATGACGGCGGGGTGCGCGCAATTCTGCCAAACGCCTTCTTCGCTCTCTCTCGGGCTGTGCGCGTTTTTTACGACCTTCGGGGGGATGTGCGTGCTCGTGCAGCAGGCGGCGTTCCTTAAACGTGCGGGGGTGAAGATGCTCCCCTTCCTCGGCGTAAAGCTCGCGCAGGGTCTCCTCGCCGCAGCCATTTGCATGGGACTTTCCGCGCTCGTCCTCTAAAAAAGCTCTGCGAGATCGAGGATGAGACGCTCGGTATCCGCCCAGCCGAGGCAGGGATCGGTGATCGACTTTCCGAACACTTCGGCGCGGTCCTGCCGCCCTTCCTCGAGGAAGCTCTCGATCATGAGCCCCTTGAGAATGTTCCTGCACACGGGGCTTTCCCGACGCAGGCGCATGACCTCTTTTGCGATAAAGATCTGCGCCCTGAAATTCTTTCCCGAATTGGAGTGGTTGGTATCTATAATGAGGGCGGGGCGGTCGAGGGAGAGCCTTTCATACCCCTCGGCGACCTTTTCGATGTTTTCCAAAGAGTAGTTGGGTACGTCTCTCCCCGCCTCGTCCACCCTGCCGCGAAGAATGGCGTGGGCGAGCGGGTTTCCCTCCGTTTTGACCTGCCAGCCGCCCAAAAGGAAGGTCTGCCCCGTCCGCGCGGCATAGACGGAATTGAGCATGGCGTCCAAATTGCCGCCCGTGGGATTTTTGAAGCCGACGGGCATCTCGAGCCCGCTTGCGGTGAGACGGTGGAGCTGGTTCTCGCTCGAGCGCGCCCCCACGGCGACATAGCCCAAGAGGTCCTCGAGATAGGAGATATTCTCGGGATAGAGCATCTCGTCCGCCGCGGCGAGCCCGCTGATCTCCAATGCCTCGAGGTGCAGCGCCCTGCTCGCACGGATGCCGCGGAGGATATCTTCTCCCTCCTCGGGGTCGGGCTGGGAGAACATGCCCTTATAGCCCACCCCCTTCGAACGGGGCTTGTCCGTATAGATGCGGGGAACGAGGACGAGGGACTCCTGCACCTTTTCCTGCACCTTGGCGAGGCGGCGCACATACTCGAGGACGGGCGCGCGGCTGTGCGCAGAGCAGGGACCGACGATGAGGAGAAGTTTTTGCGACTTTCCCTTCAAGATATCCTCGGCGAGCTTTTCCCGCTCCCGCTTTACAGCAAGCAGCGAAGACGGCAAGGGAAGCTCCTTCCTGATCTCCTCTGCGGGTGGAATTTGTATCTGCCTTTCAAACATTCGTCAGTTCTTCTTTTGGATATAGTCATAGACCGCCGCGGGGACATAGGCTTTGTAGGGCGTTCCGAAGGCGATCGCGTTTTTGACAAGGGTGGAACTGATGTGAAGAAATTTCTGCTCGGCGGGGATATAGATCTCCATGAAACCGCCGTCGAGATCGCGGCTCGCGAAGAAATCGGCATTCTCATATTCGAGATCGACCGTGTTGCGGATGCCGCGCACGTAGAAAGGGATATTTTCCCGCTTCAAAAGCTCTACCATGACGCCGTCCCAGATGAGAACGCGCACACGGGGCTCCCCACGGAAGACGGCCAAGATCATCTCCGCGCGCTCCTTGGCGGAGAACATGCACGCCTTTTTCTTGTTCTCGGCGACGGCGATCACGACTTCGTCGAAGAGGTCGAGGCACTTTTTCACGGTGTCCTCATGCCCGACGGTGAAGGGGTCGAACGTCCCCGCAAACACACACTTTTTCACGCTTTTCTCCTTTGAAACATGGTGATCACGGTCCTGCCGTAGCTGCGCTTATCCGCGATCTCCCAACCCTCAGAGGGAGCTTCATCCCGCTCGCTCTCATAGACGACGAGCCCGTTCTCCGTGAGAAGGCCGCGCGCCGCGACGAGCGAAAGGATGCTCCCGAGATAATCCTCCCGATAGGGCGGATCGCAGAATATGAGATCGAACTTCCCCGAAACGCGGGAAAGGCAGGCCTCAAAGGATAGGCAGGAGATCTCCCCCTCTTCTCCGAGGGCGGCGAGATTTTTCTTGGCGATGGCAAGGCTCTCACGGGAGATATCGTTGAAAACGGCAGAGCCTGCCCCGCGGGAGAGCGCTTCGAGCCCCAATGCCCCGCTCCCGCAGAAGAGGTCCAGAACTCTTGCGCCCGGAAGGCGGGGAGATAAAATCTGGAAGAGCGATTCCTTCACGCGGTCGGCGGTGGGACGGACCTGCTCTCCCTTGAATGCGGCGAGCACCCTGCCGCGGTGTTTTCCTGCTATGATGCGCAAAACGGCCTCCCTATCTATCGGCGGTATACAAATTCCGCCCTTCCTGTGATATTGACGAGAACTTCGTAGACGCTTGTGCCGTGCGCCCTCGCATAGGCGGCGGCATCGTCGAGGATGAGGATGCGGGAGCCCTCCGCGGCGCGGCCCTCCCGCACACAGGCGTCCATGCAGAGCGCATTTGCCGCGCCAAGCCCCCCTTCGCGGAAGAACCCGTCGCCGTAGCCCACGCGGACGGTGTAAAAATGATCGGCAAAGACTGGAGAGGGACCGTATCCCGCACCGCCGCCGCAGCGTACGCCGCTATGGGAGACGAAAGCATAGATCTTCATCGCGGGCTTTACGGCAAGGGCGCCTTCAAATGCCTCGGGAAGATACCCGTATAGGGAGAGACCTGCGCGCACCGCGTCGAAGCTGCAGTCCTTGCAGATCCCGCCGCTCGCAAAAAGATGGGAGAGCGCGTCGGGAAAGGAGGCCTTCACCCGTGCTTCGGCCGAAAGAAATTTCTGCTCCTGATACAGCCTTGCCTCCGTCTCTTCGGGCGCATAGAGATGGGAATAGACGCCCGTGACCCCGATCCCCGCCCGCTTGGCCGATCTGAGGCAGGAAGGGAGCTCTTCCAAGGAAAAGCCGTAGCGGTTCATTCCCGTATTCACTGCGATGTGTGCACGCACGGGAAGACCCTTTGCAATGAGAAAAAACCGCCGCGACGAGAGCGTTGCGGTAAGATCGTACGAGGCGATGGCAATGGCTTCACGGCGGCTGAGGGGCGGCGTAAGGACGAGGATCTCGCTTCCGATCCCCGCAACGCGGAGACGGACGCCCTCATCCACCGTGGCGACGGCAAACGAGCGGGCGATCCCCGAGAGGGCATGAGCGACCTCCTCCGCCCCATGGCCGTAGGCATTATCCTTTACGACGGCGATGAGCGGCCGCTTTGCCTTATGCAGGATAAGGGCCGCATTCGAGCGTATCTTGGGAAGGTCGACGACGGCGAGAACATTTTGCATACCCCTATCGTATGCAAAACGCAGACGCCTTTGCTATGCCTTATAGATGAGCCTGCGGCAGTGTTCGCACTCGATCATATTGCCGCCGGCGAGCTCGCTCCTGTGCAGAAGGGGGAGCTCCACGCCGCACACGCACATCCAATCGTTGAGCGGCACGACGACGGGAAAGATCCCCTCCTTGCGTTTGTTCTTGTAGTATTCGAGCACCTTGGGATCGATCCCGGCCGCGATGGAGGCAAGCTTCGTTTGGATGGCCTTGATCTCGTCCGCATGCGAAGCTTCGATTTTTTCCGCCTTCTCGCGGTTCTCCTTATAGACTCTGTTGGCCTGTTTGCCTTGATCCATGAGTTTTTTGTAGTCCGCGGCGATAACGTCGATGTCGCCGAGAAGATGCCCAAGCTCCGCCTTGATCGCATGGAGACGGTCGAGAAGGGCCTGCGCATTCTTTTTATAGAAGCCCACGTCCGCTCCTCCCTCGAGAAGATCGTCGACGTCGTCGAATTCTTCGAGGCCCTTTTCCGCCTCTGCCGCACGTTTGACGAGCTCGTCGCGAAGGCGGATGAGCTCCGCCGCCTGACGGTCGAGCGCTTCGAGTTTTTCGAGCGCCGTCTTCATGATCTTACGCGCCTGAAGATATTTCTTTCTCTCCTCGCTCGAGGCGATCTCCTGCTCGATCTTGCGAAGCGAGCCGTCCACCTTCTGATATTCCAAAAGTTCCTTCGATACAGGCATGATTCTGCTCCTTGATTTTTGTTAAATGAGACGGGCGTCTGTGAACGAATAGACGGGAACACTGCCCTTGAGTTCGGCCTTCATCCTTCCCGCAAAGCGCAAAAAGCCGTAATTCTCGGCCGCATAATGGGTGAGAAGGACGACGTTGAGCCCTCTTTCCACCGCTTCGGCGATGAGATGGTGCTTTGCATCCGAGGAGACGATCGTATCCGCGCCGTTTCTGACTGCGAAATCGAGCGCGCCGGGCGTGAAGCCGCCGCCGCAAAAGCTCGCCACTTTCCGCACCTTCTTATTCCCGTAGCCGAGGATGCGCTCGGTGGAGAAGGTCTCCTTTGCGAGGGCGATGAACTCCTCGAGCGAGCAGCGCACCACTTCGTACACTCTTCCGTATGCGCCGCCCGTGAGCTCTTCGAACGTCTTGAGGGCGGTCTCGCCGCCGAGGCCCTTCATCAGGCACTCGTCGATGCCGCCCGGTGCGGCGTCGAGATTGAGATGCGCCGAGATCACCGAGATATGCTCGCGGATACAGGCGACGACGGTGTCTGCGCTGCCCCCTTCTTCGAGCTTCATGACCCCGTCCCAGATGGCGGGATGATGGGTGAAGATGAGATTCGCGCCCGCCTTCTTCGCCGCGGCGATCGCCGCTTTGGAAAGGTCGAGCGAAAAGACGACGCCCGAGATCTCTTCCCCGCAATCGAGGATGATGCCGCTGTTATCGTGATAGCCGAGGCGGCTGATGTATTCCTCGGAAAGTGAAAAAGGTGCGATCTTATTTGCGATCTCCAGGATGTGTTTGCAACGCATAGATGATTTCCTCCAATTCTGTTTTTCTTGCCGAAAAGATACGCGCGTTCTTCTCGCTCTGCATGAAAGAGAGCCTTCTCTGTGTCTTTTCGAGTTCTTCCTGCATTTGAGATAAAAAGGGATAGGGCGAATTGCCGTTCAAGTTATCCCGCCCGTAGCGGAACTCCCGCTCCGAATATGTATCTCTCCCCTCGGCCGAACCTGCAATGAGGTCGTAGTATATGCGGCGGCTTGTCCCCTCGGAGAAGGTGTAGTCGCGCTCGATCCTCGCCCCTCTTCCGACGAGATAGCGGCGCAGTTTTTCGCTGTTTTTCATGGGTTGCAGCAAAAAATGCTCGGGGAGATACGCGCGGGATAAAATTTTGACGATCTCCTCTCCGCCCATTCCCGCGATGAGAACGAGGTCGCACTTCTCGGGCAATCCGTCGAGGCCGTCCGAGACGACGGGGATGCACCTTCCCTCCGCGATATGGCGGGCAAGAAGCGTCTCGGCCTTTTTGAGGCTCTTTGCGCTGATGTCCGCGATATACGCCTTGCGGCACAGCCCGTTTTCGAGCATGTATTCCGCCATATAGCCGTGGTCGCAACCGACGTCGGCGAAGACGTCGGCCTTTGAGAGCAGGGAGCAGATGTGTGCGATACGCTCTTTCATCAGTTCAGAAAGTCGCGCAGCTTCTTGCTCCTCGAGGGATGGCGGAGCTTGCGCAGCGCCTTCGCCTCGATCTGGCGGATGCGCTCACGGGTCACGTTGAACTCCCTGCCCAC